>JANYFQ010000153.1 GCA_025362615.1 Hymenobacter sp.
CGAAGCCACCGCCGACCACCCCGCCTGGGTGGCTGCCGCCGAGGCCCTGCTGCCCACCGATGCCGACGTGGCCCAGCGCCTGCTGCACCACTACGCCACCACCGCCAACGCCCCCGCGCTGCTGGCCGCCGCCGCCACGGCCTTCGCCACCTGGCCCGACCGCTTCGCCGGCTACGTACTTGCCACCCTCGCGCCCGCCACGGCCCCGGCCCTCTACCCGGCCGCCCTGCGCCACCGCGCCCTGGCCAACCACAGCCGGCCCGACTTCGATGCCCTGCGCCCGCTGCTGCCCGCTGCCGAAACCGCGGCCCTCACCAACACCGTCCGCCAGTACGCCCTGGCCTCGGGCCGGGGCGTGGCCTTCGCCGCCGGCCTGCTCGCCGACGACCTGCCCGCCCTGCGCCACTTTGTGCTGGCCCTCGAATGGTACACCGTCGGCCCCGCCCACGACACCGAAAGCGCCCTTGCCCAACTGGCTGGCCTCGAAACCACGCCCCTGCTGCTCGAAATGGAAACCCGCCTGCCCGCTTACCTGGCGGGCCGCGCCGGGGCCAAACGCGGGGCCGTGCTCTACGCACGCCTCGCCCGCTGGATGCGGGTGGTGCGCGACACCGCCCCGCGCACCACCGAACCGTTGCTGCGCCTGGCCCAGGCCCTGCGCGAGGAATTTCGCACCCTGCACGGCCTGCGCGATGCGCTGCGCCGGGAAGGTTTTTTGAAGTAACGCCCCACCTTTGCCCCATGAAACACTTGTTAGCGCTGCTACTGCTGCTGCTGCCCGCGCTTCTCCGCGCCCAACCCACCACCACTACCACCACGGCTCCACCCGCTGCCCCCACCGCCATGGCCGCCGCGCCTACCGCCGCCCAGGCCGCCGACACCGCCGCCGCCGACGACCCCAAACCCGAGTTTTTCGGCTACGTGGGCGTGTACTACAGCTACGATTTCAACAACCCCGCCAGCCTCACGCGGCCGGGCTTTATCTACTCCGAAAACCTGCACAATCAGATTGCCGTGAATATTGCCCTGCTCGGGGCCCGCTACAACAGCCGCCGGGTGCGGGGTACGTTCGCCATCCAAACCGGCACTTACCCCGACGCGAACTACGGGGCCGAACCCCCGGTTTTCAAAAACATCTACGAAGCCTGGGGCGGCCTCAAGGTAGCTGATTACCTGTGGCTCGATGCCGGCATTTTCCTCTCCCACATCGGCCTCGAAGGCCCGATTTCGCGCGACGACCTGACCCTGACCCGCAGCATCATGGCCGACAACTCGCCCTACTACGAAGCCGGAGCCAAGCTCACCTACGACCGGGGCCGCAAGTGGCTCTTTACCGGACTGTTGCTCAACGGCTGGCAAGTCATCCGCGACCGCAACCAGAACTTCGGGCTGGGCTGGCAGGTGCAGTTTCGGCCCACCGCCAGGCTGCTGCTCAACTCCAGCACCTACGCCGGCGAGGGCCGCAACCTGCCCGATTCGGTGAGCCGCCGCCTGCGCTATTTCCACAATTTCTACCTCACCTACGACCCCAGCCCGAAGTGGAAAATCGCGGCGGCTTTCGACACCGGCTGGGAGGAAAAAGGCAGCGGCTCCGCCGGTTACAACGCCTGGCAGGGCGGGGCGCTCATCATGCGCCGCCGCATCAGCAAGCGCACGGCCGCCGTGGCCCGCCTCGAATACTTCCACGACCCCAGCGGTGTACTCGCCGCCACCCGCGCCGGCGGCCTCCGCACCGTGGGCTACTCCCTGGGCTTCGACTTCCTGCCCGTCGCCCGCGTCATGCTCCGCGCCGAAATCAAGCAATTCCGCGACCGCGAAGCCGTGTTCGAGAAACGCCGGACGCTGCAAGCCAGCAATACCGCCGCCACCGTGCTGCTGGGGCTGACATTCTAGCCCCAAACCAACCACGGGGCGCACCTGCCCGCAAATCAATGCGGCTGAAAGCCAACCCCCAAGCCCCATCCAAAGGCTTTTTCAACGAAAATTTCGCCGCTCAGCTTGCAGCCCACCGTTTTTTTGTTTTACCTTTGCACCACCAAAACAGGAAAACAAGTGGTTTTCCGGCTCGGCAAACGGTTTGGTAGTTCAGTTGGTTAGAATGCCGCCCTGTCACGGCGGAGGTCGCGGGTTCGAGTCCCGTCCAGACCGCCAGTTTGCACCTAAACGCCCGGTAAGCAGCTAGCTTACCGGGCGTTTTGCTTTTATCCGGTTTTCGGAAAACACGCCAGAGGACAGCTTTGACATCTGCTACTGACCATCATATATCCGGTTGAGAAATCCGTCAATCAGGACGATGGCCGTGATTTAGAGACCGTATTTGCTCAACAGGTAAATCAGCGCGGCCATGCTGGCACCGCCCAGCTCCAGCTCGCGCTTGTTCACTTTATCAAAGGTGTCGGTGGCGGCGTGGTGGAGGTCGAAGTAGCGCTGCGAGTCGCAATCGTAGCCGATGAGGGCTTTGGGGTGGACGGCGGCTTGCAGGGGCTCGACGTCGGTGCCGGCGTGGCCGGCCACGATGCGGCCCGCGTGGTACGGGGCCAGCAGCGGGGCGTAGCGGGCGAGTTTGCGGACGGTGGCCGGGGCGGCTTCGACGGCGAAGCCGCGCGGGGTGAAGCCGCCGCCGTCGCTCTCGATAGCCGCCAGGTGGGTTTCGTGGTTAAGGGCGGCGAGGCGGGCGTACTCGTCGGCCCCGCGCACACCGTTTTCCTCGTTCATGAAGAGCACGGCCCGCACGGTGCGCTCGGGGCGCAGGCCAGCGGCCCGCAGCAGGCGCAGGGCCTCCATGCTTTGCACGCAGCCGGTGCCGTCGTCGTGGGCACCCTGGGCCAGGTCCCAGGAGTCGAGGTGGCCGCCGACGGTGATGATTTCGAGGGGAAATTTGCTGCCTTTGATTTCGCCCACCACGTTGAAGCTGGGTTCGTCGGGCAGGGTTTGGCAGCTCATTTCCAGCTCGAATTCGAGGGCGGGGTCGGCCTTCAGCAGCAAACTCAATTCGTCGGCCGAGTTGGTGCTGAGGGCGGCGCCGGGCACGGGCACAAGGCCGGGCTCGTAGCGGGTCATGCCGGTGTGGGGGAAGTCGTCGTGGGCGGCGGTGAGCGAGCGCACCAGCGCCCCCACGGCCCCGCGCTTGCCGGCCTCGGCGGGGCCAGAGCGGCGCTGGTCGCCGGCGCGGCCGTAGGCCGTGCCGGGCTCGATGAGGGCATCGTCAAACGGCCGGTTGAAGAAAACAAATTTGCCTTTTACGGCCGCATCGGGCAGGGCCTTCAGCTCGTCGAAGCTCCTGACTTCGACCACGCCGGCCCGCAGCTTGCCGCCGGTGCCGGGCGAGCCGCCCAGGGCGCACGCGTTGGCCGCCACGCCCCGGCCTTTGCGGCCGATGATTTCGGCCCGCTCTTTGGCCCCGCGCACCCAGTGCGGCACCTGCACGGGCTGGGTGTACACGCGGTCGAAGCCGGCTTTTTCCATCGTTTGGCGGCCCCACTCCACGGCCAGCGCGGCCTGCGGCGAGCCCGAGAGCCGCCCGCCAATCTGGAGGCAGAGGTAGCGCAGGTTCTCGTAGCTCTGCCCGCGCACCAAGGCTTCGTCAAAAAGGCGGCGGATGGCCAGCGAGTCGGTTTTGGCGGCGGCCGGGGCCGGGGCGGCCGGGGCCGGGGCGGCCACGGCGGTGGCAGCGGGCCGCGGCCGGGCGCGTTGGGCCGCAGCGGCCAGCGGCAACGTCAGGGCCAGCGCCCAGAGCAGGACGGGTTTGGTGGGGAAAGGCATCGCGAAAGGTTGGTTTGGGGCTAAGGTAGCGGCGTGGCCGTTAAAGTTGCGGGCTTCGGGGTGGTGTCTTCATGCTGCGTTCAGCCTGCGGTGCCGTATGTTGCACTTGTATTGGCTGGGGGCGGTGTACCACCAAGCCGGGCTTGGGGTTGCACAGGCTGCCCCGATACAGTTTTGTTCAACGCGAACCCCCTCCGGTGGCAGCACCGCCTGGCGGTACTCCCCCACTCCCAACCCCTCCCCGCCATGCACGTTTTACTTGTTGAAGACGACAAAGCCCTGCACCAGGAAATGCGCCAGTTTCTGCTGCAGGCCCAGTACCTCGTCGATTCGGCCCACACCTACGCCGAAGCCTCGGAAAAGCTTTTCGTCAACAGCTACGATTTCGTGCTCCTCGACCTGGGCCTGCCCGGCGGCGATGGCCTCGACCTGCTGCGCGAAGCCCGCCAGAACGACCAGCAGGAGGCTTCGTTCATCGTCCTCACCGCCCGCGGGGCGCTCGACGACCGCATCAAGGGCCTCGATTTGGGGGCCGACGACTACCTGCCCAAGCCCGTGTCGCTGCTCGAGCTCACGAGCCGGATGCAGGCCATCACGCGCCGCAAGTTCGGCCTCAAGCGCCCCGAAATTACCTTCGCCGACGGCTTCGCGATGGACCCCACCGCCCGCACCATCCGCCACCAGGGCCACGACGTGCCGCTCACCAAAAAAGAGTTCGACCTGCTCCACTACCTCGTGCTGCACCGGGGCCGCGTCCTCACCCGCCTGCAACTCGGCGAGCACCTGTGGGGCAACGTACTCGAAGACGATTCGGACTCGAACTACATCGACGTTCACATCAAAAACGTGCGCAAAAAACTGGCCCACTTCAGCCCCACCGAGTTCATCGAAACCGTGCGCGGCATCGGGTATCGGGCTGCTTCATTTAACATTTAACATTTAGCATTTAACATTCAACATTTAACAGACCGTATGTTATCGGCTACCGTTTTGCCAGGTTAAAAATGGCCACCATCTACTAAATGCCAAATGCTCAATGTTAAATACTCAATGCCCAATGCCAAATGTTAAATGCTCAATGTTAAATGTTAAATGCGCTTCGAGGCCAAACTGGCGCTTTCCAACGCCCTGACCAAGCTCTTACTTGTGTTGCTGGGGGCGCTCGTCATCCCGCCGGTGGTGCAGCGCGTGGCCGTGGAGCACACCGACCAGCGCCTGCGCGAAAAAAAGCGCGAGGTGCTGGCCCTCGTCCGGCGCGACGGCCTGGCGGCTTTCGTGCGCGAGGAGCGCAGCGAAACCTACGCCGACTACAACCTGCTCAAGCAAGAATACCTGAGCATCACGCCCCTGGCGGCGGGTACGCCGCCAGGGGCCGTCCGCTTTTTTGAGGAGCCCCGGCAAGTGGACCAGGAGGTCGAAGATTTTCGCATCCTGAGCTGCGTGGTGCCGGCCGAAGCCGGGGCGGGGCGGCCGTTTCGGCTCGAAATCGGCTCGTCGCTGGGCACCGTGGAGCTGCTCACGGCCACGCTGCGGCGGCTGGCGCTGTGGGTGCTGGTGGCGGCCTCGCTGCTGACGGTGGTGGCCGATGCCGGGTTTGCCCACTACCTGCTGCGCCCGCTGCGCACCCTCAGCACCCGCAAGCTGCGCGGCATCAGCCACCCCTCCGAGTTTTGGTTCGAGCGCATCCCGACCCACACCACCGACTTCCGCCGCCTCGACGACGGCCTCAACGCCCTCATGCGCCAACTGCAATCGGCTTTCGAAAAGGAGCGCGAGTTCATGTCCAACGTCAGCCACGAGCTGCTCACGCCGGTCAGCATCCTGCAATCGCGCTTCGAAAATATGCTGCAAGACCCCAGCCTGCCCGAGGTGCAGGCCGCCCAAATCGTGGAGTCGCAGCGCACCCTGCACCGCCTGCGCAACACCGTGCGCACGCTGCTGCTCATCGCCAACATCGAAAACGAGCAGTACCTGCGCGACGCGGCCGTGCCCCTGGCCCCCACCCTGGCCGACGTGCTGGAGGAGCTGGACGACCGCCGGCAACAGCGCGACATCACGGTGGCCGTGGCCCTGCACCCCGACTACGTGCTGCCCCTGGCCAACGCTTCGCTGCTGCACACGCTGCTCCGCAACCTGCTCAGCAACGCCATCAAGTACAACCGCGAAGGCGGCCACATTGCCGTAACGGGCCGCCCCACGCCCGCCGGCGGCTACCAGTTGCGGGTGCAGGACACCGGCCCCGGCATCGCCCCGGCCAACCTGCCGCTGCTCTTCGACCGGTTTCGGCGCTTCCACGCCACCGGCCCCGCCGCGCCCGAGGGCTACGGCCTGGGTCTGCCCATTGCCCAAACCATCGCCGCTTTTCACGGGGCACGCCTCTGGGCCGAGTCGGAACCGGGCCAGGGCAGTACGTTTGTGCTCGAATTTGGGGCGGCGGCCGGACCGGGCAAGCGCAGTACCTGAGGTGCTGGCCCGAGCCGGGGCGCAACTGCCGCCGTTCTGGGGGAGGTTTTCAATGAGTGAGCGAGTGAGTGAATTGATGGCGGCTGTTACGTGGGGTCGGTTTGGCGCGGGCCTCCTGGCCCGTGCCGGCTACTAACGGGCCGCTGGCCCGTACCCCAGGCCGAAATCGTTCGCTCGTCCAACACGCATCGTTCAACGATTGGGTCCAGAGGCCCCCAAAGTAGTCGGCACGGGCCTGGAGGCCCGCGCCAGAACGCCCCCGCGTAACAGCAGTTACTTAACACCCTACCACGCAACCCCATCATGCGCCTTATCCTCGCCTCGAACTCGCCGCGCCGCAAGCAGCTGCTCACCGATTTGGGCCTGCCCTTTGAGGTGCGCCTGCGCGAAGTGGACGAAGAATTTCCGCCCCACCTGCGCCGCGCCGAAGTGGCCGAATACCTCGCCGCCCGCAAGGCCGCCGCCTACGCCCCCGACTTGGCCGCCGACGAATGCCTGCTCACCGCCGACACCATCGTGTGCCTCGACGACGACGTGCTCAACAAGCCCGCCGATGCGGCCGAAGCCACCGCCATGCTCACCCGCCTGCAAGGCCGCGCCCACGCCGTGTACACCGGCGTGTGCCTGCTGGCCGGGGCCGCCGGGCCGGGCCAGCGCCGGGTGGTGTTCAGCGACTACACCACGGTGCATTTCCGCGCCCTCTCACCGCCCGAAATTGCCTACTACATCGCCCGCTGCCAGCCCTTCGACAAAGCCGGGGCCTACGGGGCGCAGGACTGGATTGGCCTGGCCGGCATCACCCGCATCGAGGGGTCGTACTTCACCGTCATGGGCCTGCCCACGCACCGGGTCTGGGACGAGCTGGGCCGGCTGGGATACCCGTTGTTGGGCGCGTAACGCGGGGTTGAAACCCGCGCAGGGCTGGGTAAAGGGGCCAAATGCGCGGGTTGGTAGCGCGGGTTTTCAACCCGCGCAGCGTCAGGCATAAGGCCGGCAACGCGCGGATTGAAAACCCGCGTTACTCCCCCATCAACACCCCGATGTACTGCACCGGGGCCGAGCCGTAGCTGAGAAATTGCTCGTGAAACGCCTTCAACTCGAACTGCGTACCCTGCGCTTTTTTCCGGGCTTCGCGCAGGGCGTAAATTTCGGTGTAGCCGGTGAAGTAGCTGCTGAGTTGGGCCTGGCTCAGGGTGGCGCGGCGCCACTTGCCGGCGGCCTCGGCGGCTTCCTGAAAGCCCTCGGCCATGAGCATCTTTTTGCCGTCGGCTTCGGAAATGTGGTTCACCTGCACGGCGCGGTCGAGCACGGTGTTGAGGGTGGTGCGCAGGTTCCACTTGTCCCAGAGCAGCCACAGCTCGTCGGACTGCCGGCCGTAGCCTTCCTCCAGCATCATGCGCTCGGTGTACACGGCCCAGCCCTCAATCATGGCCCCGTTGCCGAAAATGCTTTTCACCAGCGAGGGCGAGCGGTTGGCGTACACGAGTTGGGTGTAGTGGCCCGGAATGGCCTCGTGGATGTTGAGAATCTGGAGGGTGTAGTCGTTGTATTCGCGCAGGTAGCTCTCGGCCTCGGCGGCGGTTTGGCTGGCCGGGATGGGCTCGACGTTGTAGTAGGTATTGGCCGTTTTGTCGTAGGGGCCGGGGGCCGAAATGCTGGCCCCCGCGCCGCCACCGCGCATGTAGAGCGGGCTCTCGCGCACCACCAGCGGCTTGCTGGGGTCCTGGGTCAGCAGCTTGTGTTCGTTCACGAAAGCCACGAGCGTGGGAATTTGCCGCTGCACGGCCGCCACAAACCCCTCGCGCGGGGCATGCTTGCGGGTAAGCTGGTCGATGACGCGGCGGATGAGCACCAGCGTGTCGGCCGGCAC
>JANYFQ010000162.1 GCA_025362615.1 Hymenobacter sp.
GGCATTGTCGGCTGGGTTATTCACTATCACCACCCCGTCGCCTACCGGTTTGCCGTTGTCGTCGAGGGAGGTGAGCAAAGCAATGGCTTTCACGTTGGCATCGTCTGAGAACGTGCGTTGTGCAACTGCGAGGCTGGCCTGGGGACCAAGCTCAAAAAACAGGCCCTTGCCTTCGTCGCCGGCGTTGATTTTCAACAGCACCGGGATGTCAATGTACTGCAAAGTTTGCTTCAAGTTCCCGCCAGTAGCGAACGAAGTGCCAGCCGCAAATTTGTCAAATTTGAGGTCGCTGTTGGTGCCTTTTTGCGAGTACAAGAGTTCGGCCTGAACCGAAAACATATCCGTAAAGCCATAGTTGGCGATGCCACCAGCACTAAAGCCGTACTTGTAGCCGAAAGGGTCCGAATCGGTGCCGGAGAAGGAAGAAAGGTTGACTCCACCCTTCAGGCCGAGTTTGAGGCCCTGGGCGTTTACGCCGCCGGCAACGCCAGCTAAAAGTGCGAGAGAAAGCAATGCTTTTTTCATGACAAAAGGTAATGTGATGGTTGGGTGAATAAAGTCGGGACTAGGGTTTAGTTAGGGTTTAGCCCGAAAACAGGGCTTATATCGTTGGGCTTGGACGCAGGGTTGCGGCGGCCCGCGAATTAATTTTGCCTTCACTTACCCACTGCGGCGGCCGGGGGCGTATTTTTGAAGAATAAGACCGCAAACCGACCCATGGGGCAAAACAGGAAACATACCGGGCGGGCCGTGCTGCTGGCCGCGCTGGCCGCCGGGCCAGCCGCCGCCCAGCGCCAACACGGCCCCGATACCGATACTGCCGCCGCTACCCCCGCGCCCCGCGCCCCGTGGGTGCTGGGGGCCTACGCCCAGGGCAGTACCGTGCTCGAACACACCTACGCCATCAAGCACCTGGTGGCCTCGCACCCCACGGGCTTCGAGCTGAACGTGCAGCGCCAAACCACCGGGGCCGCGCCCTGGCACCGCTGGTACCGCTACCCCAAAACGGGCCTGGCCCTGACGTACTACGACTTCGGCAACCCCATCGTGGGCCATATTTTCTCGGCCAGCCCCTACCTCAGCAAGACGTTTTCGCGCGGCCCCCGGCACGATTTGAGCTTCCGCCTGGGCGCGGGCCTGGCCTACCTCACCCATCCTTACGACCGCATCGAGAACCACAAAAACACCATCGCCAGCTCGGCCCTCAACGCCACCATTCAGTTGCGCGTCGAGTACGATTACGCCCTCACGCCGCACCTGGGGCTGCTTGTGGGCGTGGGCCTGAACCACTACTCCAACGGGGCCACCAGCAAGCCCAACTTCGGCGTGAACCTGCCCAGCCTCGTGTTGGGCCTCAACTACCATCAGCAACGCTCGGTAGCGGTGGGCGGCCCTGTGGTGGAGCGGCCCGCCGGCGTGGGCGAAAACTTTCTGGACCTGAGCACCAGCCTGGGCTCCAAGCAGCGCACGGCGGGCGACAAAACCAAATACCTCGTCAATTCCGTGAGCGTGGCCGGGGGCCGGCGCGTGAACCGCAAGTCGAACCTGCTGCTCGGGGCCGAGGGCTTCTACGACCGTTCCCTCACGGCGCAGCTCGACGACACGCTGCGGGCCGGGGCCGCCCGGCCAGCCGTGGGCAAAGTGGGCATTTTTGCGGGCCACGAGCTGCTGTTTGGGCGGCTGTCGTTTGTGGCCCACCTGGGCTTTTACGTGTACGCGCCCTACAAATCCAGCACGTTTTACTACGAGCGTCTGGGGCTGAAATACCACTTCACCAACCACTTATTCGGGGCCATCGACCTCAAAATTCACCGCGGAGCCGCCGATGTGGTGGAGTTCAAAATCGGCGGGCGGCTGCCTCGGTTTCGATGATTTATTGTTGAATTGTTTAATTGTTGGCCGTTCTGGGTTGGCGAGTGCATCTGTCCCGCAGTGAGCGCAGTGGTAGAAGCGCAGTGGGCGCAGTGCGCCAGGGCACATATGAGTAACAATTCAGCAATGCAACAATTAAACAATTAAAAATGGACACCTTCTTTCAACTCAACCGTGGGCTGCACATTGCCGCTGGCTTCACGGGGTTTTTAGTGGCCCCGGTGGCCCTGGCGTTGCGTAAGGGTGGGGCCGGACACCGGGCCTGGGGCCGGGTGTTTTTCTGGGCCATGACGGTGGCTGGCGGTACGGCCCTCGTGGGTTCGTGGCGCATCCACAGCGCCTTTCTGCTGCTGACGGCCGTGTTCAGCCTCTACATGGCCGGTTTCGGCTACCGCTCCGTCTTCCTCAAACACCTGGCCTGGGATGCCCGCGTGGCTCCCTTCGACTGGGCCGTGGCTGGCGCGGGCCTGGCCGTGTTTGTTGGCACGGTGGGGTATGCTTTTTGGGCGCACAACATCGCGGTGGGCGTGTTCGGCGGCCTCGGGGCGATGACGGCCACGCGGCAGCTGCGCGGCTACGCCAACGCCGGGCGCTGGGCCAAAAACCAGTGGCTGCTGAACCACATTTCGGGCTTCGTGGCCGGTTACATCGCGGCCGTATCGGCGTTTTCGGTCACAAGCCTGCACTTTATTCCGTTCCCGCTCAATTTTCTGTGGCCCACGGCTTTGGGAGTGCCCGTTATCGTGTGGTGGCACCGGCGGGTGCGCGGCGGGCACCCGGTGCAGGTGCAGGTGCGGGCCGCTGGGGTGGCTGCCGACCCGGCCAGCCCTATTGCCTAAAAAAAAGCAAGCGCCGCCTTGCCAACAGCTTAGTGATTGAACACAAAAAGGGCCATTGCCAAAGCCGGGTTTGCCTAAGCTCCGCCCTGGCCGGGGCGGGTCGTAACCCCGCGCTCAAACGGTCGTAGAACCGGGCAGTAAGTCACAGATGCTCACCCGCATCGGCTTAGAGGTCCTTTCTTTCCACTTTTCTACCACCCCAATGAAAACCTTTGGTAAATTATTTGCCGCAGTCCTCGCACTGAGCGCCGCCACGGCTTCGGCCCAATCTACGCCCACCACCACCGGCGGCTCGATGTCGGGCGGTGCGGGCACCACGCAAAACGGCACCGGCACCATGCAGAACGGCACGGGCACGGGCACCATGCAAAACGGTACGGGCACTGGCACTCGCGATATGCCGCGCGGCGGCACCATGAGCGACCAAACCGGTACCCAAACGGGCACCATGTCCGACGGTTCCAACATGGGCAACAACCGCGACCGAATATCGTCGGGTACGGGCACACGCACAAACTCCGACTCGCGCTCTATCAAGACCAAACGGAGCACGAAGTCGAACAAAATGAAGTCAAAATCGGGTATGTAGCCCGCCTCTGGTTCGTCCGCTCAGGACAAAAACACCGGCTGTTTCGTTGAGAAGCGGCCGGTGTTTTTTATTTATTTCTGAAAAATCTCATGAAAACGCTTTTAACCGCGCTGGTCCTGACGCTGAGCGCCGCCCTGGCTTCGGCCCAAACCATTCCGCTCGACCCTTCGGCCCCGGTGCGGGGCGGCAGCCAGGGGCAAACCACGGTGCCGCCCCTCAACCCGGCCCTCAATCAGAGTACCATTCAGGGGCCACCTTCGGTGCAGCGTACCACCACCAACCGCGATGCCCAGCCCAGCCGACTGCCGCCCGACGGCGGTTTTGCCCCCGGCGGCACCCCGGAGTCCTCGCCCGCTGCCGTACCCGACATCCGCGAGCAAGGTGCATTGCCCAGCCGCGTCCGCCGCGAATCCTCGGATGTGGTGCCCAGCCGCGACCGCCGCACCCGCAGTAGCAACGTAGGGCGGTGAATGAATTGTTAAATTGTTGTATTGCTTAGAGCGGTTTCCAAGTTGGTGTACACGTTTTGTGTACCACCAAGCTGTGCTTTGTCTTGCGTAAGTTTCTGCCTTACAGCGTTGTTCAACGCAAGACCCCTCCGGTGGCAGCACAGCTTGGTGGTACACTGTTTCGGAAACCGCTCTAATTGTTGGCTGTTCTGGTTTTTCTGTTCTGCTACCTGTCCCGCAGTGGGCGCAGTGGCGAAAACGCAGGGGGCGCAGTGCCGTTGTGGGCACGCATGAGCAACAATTAAGCAATGCAACAATTTAAACACTAAATCACCGCTTTTTGGCCGCGTGGGCCTGCAATTCGGCCCCGTGGCGGCGGAGCGAATCGGCCAGCTCGGTGAGGGGTTTTTTGAATTCGGCAGCGGCTGAAGCAGCTACCTGCCCGGTCTGGTCGCCCAAAATAGCCAGCGAGCGGCCGATGGCGGCCGGGGCCAGTACGCTGCTCGTGAGCAGCGATTGCAGGCTGCCGATTTCGCGGGCAATGTCTTGCAATTCGGGCTTGCCGCTCTGCAAAAACTGCTGCTGCCAGGTTTCAGTGTTGTCCATAGCCGAGCCCAGCGGCAGGCTGGTGAGGCCGTTTTTGAGGGCAGATACGGTGGCAAGAAGGTGGTCCATGGGTGTGAGATGGTGGGTTGGTGAATAGGCGAATTGGCGCTGTCCGGCGCACACGGGCAGCGGCTCTCCATACGGGCGCTGGGCTTTGTTGGCCGAAACTTACGAGCGGCGGCTTTCTGCGTTGGGCCATGCTAATCCGCCAACCCACCACCTCACCAATCCATCAACCCACCACCTATCCTGGCTCACTCGTTGTAGCCCCGGTTGTCTTTGAAGGCCCGGTTGTACCTGGCGCGGGCTTGCCGGGCTTTTTCGGCCCGTTCGGTTTCCAGAATTTCCTCCATTTTGCGGCGCTCCTTGCCGGCCCGCGAAAACTGTTCGTAGAGCAGGCTCACGGGGCTGGCGATGGTGGGCACGGGCGCCTTGGGGGCGCTGCTGTCCACGGCAAACAGGGGCTTGGGTTTGGGCGGGCGTTTCACCTGGCTCACGGGCGGCGGCAGGGGGCGGCGCACGTTGCGCAGGGCGCGGTGGATGGCGACGACGGCACCGTAAAACTCAAGCCCGTGGGCGAAGAGAAAACGAAAATCAAATAGGTGGTTTAATTACCAAACTGCTTTG
>JANYFQ010000223.1 GCA_025362615.1 Hymenobacter sp.
GTGGGTGATGATGTCGTTGAGCACCACGTCGCCGTTGCTGACGTGCTGCATGAGCTTGTCGATGTGCTTGTGGGCGGGGGCCTGCCCGCCGCGCAGGGTAATGCCCTTGTCGAAAAACTGGTGAATGGGGACGTTATCGAACGGCGACGAGTACACGCCCAGCACCGTGACGGTGCCGCCGCGCCGTACGGCGCTCATGCAAGTGGTCAGCACCTTATCGGAGCCTTTTTCGAGGTTTACGACGGCTTTGGCGCGGTCGAGCAGGTTGCGGTCGGGCTCGAAGCCCACGGCCTCGACGCACACGTCGGCCCCGTAGCCCTTGCTCATGGCCCGGATTTCGTCCACCACCTGCTTGGGATTGTCGAACAAAATGCCTTCGGCGTTGGCGGCTTTTTTGGCCATGTCGAGGCGGTACTGCTGGGTATCGACGATGATGACGCGGCTTGCGCCCCGCAGCCAGGCCGATTTGGCGGCCATGATGCCCACCGGCCCGGCCCCGAAAATGGCGATGATTTCGCCGCCCTTCACGTTGGCCCAGTCGATGCCCGAGTAGCCGGTCGGGAAGATGTCGGTGAGGAAAAGTGCCTGCTCGTCAGTGAGGTTGTCGGGCACGAGGCGGGGGCCGAAGTCGGCGTAGGGCACGCGCACAAACTCAGCCTGCCCGCCATCATAACCGCCGTAGAGGTCGGTGTAGCCGAAGAGGGCACCGCCTTTTTCGGTCATCAGCCCGCCTTCGGGGCCGTAGTGGTCGGGGTTGGAGTTTTCGCAGTGGCCGGGCAACTCACTGTTGCAGAACATACAATGGCCGCAAGCCACCGGGAAAGGCACCACCACGCGGTCGCCGACCTTGAGGTTGCCCACGCCGCGCCCCACTTCCTCCACGATGCCCATAAACTCGTGGCCGAGCGTCATGGGGCGGGGCTGCGGGATGCTGCCGTTGTAGATGTGCAAATCGGAGCCGCAAATGGCGGTGCTCGTAACGCGGATGATGGCGTCGCGCTGGTCGAGGATTTTAGGGTCTTCGACGGTATCGACGCGCACATCGCGGGCGCCGTGAATGACGAGGGCTTTCATGGGGATTGGTTTGGGGAAAAGAGGGGATGACGACCGGAATAACGGCACCTTGCAGGATGGGGTTACTACGGCCGCGCTTCCCTCTTTCCGGCCCTTACGGCCGCCTGTACACGCTTATGCCTATTGCCCCGACGCAATACCCAAAGCCCTCGCCCAGCAGCACCTGCCGCACTTCGCCCGCCCCAACGGGCAGCGCCTGCACCCGCTCGGCAAGCTGGTAGAGATGAAAAAAATGCAGCTTGCCTTCGAGCAGATAATAGAGCTCATCGCCATCGAACCCTACCCAATTTAGCCCCGCAAAAGGCAGCTTTTTTTGATAGTTGCCCAGGTTATCAAACACGTAGATGCCCGTGCTGCGGTCCACCAGATACAAGTGGTTCTGGTACATTCGCAGGAACCGGAAATCAGGCCGGGTGCGGCCGATGATAAGGTCAAGGGGCGTATTGAGGGCCACGCGGCCGGTTTGCGGGTCGAGCTGCCGCAGCACAAGGGCGCTTTCGTCAAAAAGCCAGATGGTATTGTCCGGGGCCAGGGTGGCCACGCGCACGGTGCCCTCGACGTAATCGGCGAGGCGGATTTCGGCGATGGGGGCCAGGAAGCGGTCAAGCAGTACCACTTGCTGGCGGTCGTCGTAAAAAACCAGCGTATTGGTGAGGTTGTAAGCTTCGACCTGGGCCAGGTGGCCGGGCTGAGTAGGCGCGTAGGTGTTGAGCGGGCGGCCGTCGGCGGCAAACTGGCGCAGGTTGTGGTCGGCATCGGCCACGTAGAGCGTGCCGCGCCGGTCGAGCGAAGCCGGACCGGGGTTGGGCAGCGCCACGGTACGCAGCAGTTCCCAGCCGCCCAGGGCCGGAGCCGCCGCGTCGGTGCGGGCCGCCAGCGGCGCGGGTGCCCCCGCCGGCACCACCGAAGCCGCCGACGGAATGATGCGCAGGACCGGCGTTTGCGCCCGAGTGGCGGTAGCTGCCAGCAGCAGGGCTAGTTTGGCCGCGAACACGGGTGAGTTGATTTTCATCGACTTGTTGGCTTTTTTTGGATGGTGGCAGCACCGCTCGGGGGTACGCTGCCTACCCCTTAAACTCCGCCAGCGCCAGTTCATTGCCGTCGTACACGCCGTAGGTGCAATAATTGACCCACTCGCCGAGGTTGAGGTAGCGGCTGCGCTCGCCGATGGGCAGGTCGAGGGGCAAGTGGCGGTGGCCGAAGATGTAGTAGTCGTGGTGCTGTTGGGCTTCGAGGGCGCGGCAGTACTGCGGCAGCCACTCGTCGTCGCCGAAGTAGCGGGCATCGGCGGCCCCGTTTTGCAGGCGCGAGTGCCGGCTCCAGCGGTTGGCCAGGCCGATGCTGAAGTTGGGGTGCAGCCGGGCAAAAAGCCACTGCGCCAGCCCCGACTCAAACACCGGTTTGAGAACGTGCTTGTAGGCATGGTCGCCCGGCCCCAGGCCATCGCCGTGCCCAATGTGAAACAACTGCGGGCCAATGCGCTGCGTCACGGGTTCGCGCAAAATCGGGATACCCAACTCCTCGGTGAAGTAGTCGAACATCCACAAATCGTGGTTGCCGGTGAAGAATATTACGGGCAGCCCGCCATCGGTGAGCTCGGCCAGTTTGCCCTGCAACCGCGCAAACCCTTTGGGGATGGCGTGGCGGTACTCAAACCAAAAATCAAAAATGTCGCCCAGCAGGTAGATGGCCGCCGCGTCGCGGGCCGCTGCGTCCAGCCAGCGCACAATGCGCCGCTCGCGTTCGCGCGAAGCCTCACGCGAGGGAGCACCGAGGTGAAAATCAGAAGCAAAATACACCTTGCGGCCGGGCGGCAGGGCAAGGTCGGGCAGGGTTTTCACGTTTTAATGAAGCATGAGGGACAAGGAATGAGAAACGCGCTGGCGCGAAGTACAACTGCGCCTAAACCCGCGTCAGCAGCTCGCGCCAGCGCATCTCGCTATTCCATCATAAACAACACCAGCCGGCGCGGGCCGTGGGCACCCAGCACCAGGGTCTTCTCAATATCGGCGGTGCGGCTTGGCCCCGTCGTGAGCGAAATCATGGAAGGCAGGTTTGCGCCGTAGTGCTGCTGCACGGCGGCCAGCGCGTCGCCGATTTCGGCCACTACTTGCGCGGGGCGGGCCAGCACGAGGTGCTGGTCGGGGTAGATGCTGAGGCGGCGGCCGGCGGCCGTACCCGCGCCCACGAGCACCGAACCCGTGCGGGCCACGAGGGCTTCGCAGGAGGTGAGGCCCGCGTCGGCGTGGGGCAAAAAGTCGGTTTCATCGGCCACGAAGGGCACGTTGGCGGCCGTCAGCACGGCCTGCATTTCGGGCTCCCACACAAAAAAGCGCGGATGGCCGGCCGCCAGCAGGTAGTCGCGGAACTGCGCCCCGAGCTGCTCCAGCGTGGCGGCGTAGTAAAATTCGCCCCCGGCCCGCACAAACCGCTCGGCAAACACGACGGCCAAATCGTCGGCCGGTGGCAGGGGCGGATGCACCGCCATCGTCCAGTCGGGCACGGGCGGCAGCGGGGCCGGCCCCGCTGCCAGCGCCTGCCGGATGCGGGCCAGCACCGCTGCCCGGGCAGACGTTAAACTAGCTGTCGAATTTCTTAATTGTTGCATTATTGAATTTTCAAATTGCTTAATTGTTACTGACGAGTGCATCTGTCCCGCAGGGGGCGCAGTGCCGTGCTGGGGCCGTGTGAGCAACAATTTAGCAATTCAATAATTCAACAATTATTTTTTCGCGGCCGGCTCGGTTCCTTCGGGGGCCGCCGCGCCGGGCGCTAAATTCAGCATTTCGAGGGCCAGGCGCCAGCCCGCAACGGTTTCGCGGCGCCAGATGCGCAGGTAGCTGCCGGTTTCTTCAGGCTGCCCCGTCACGGGCGACGGGCGTCGCAGGGTACCGATGACAAACCCCAGGTCGCCGGCCGCCGCCACGCGCACCGTGGTGGGCACAAACAGGTAGGCAAAACCGGGGTTTTCGGAAACTATCTGGGCCACGTTGCCGGTAAGGGCCAGTTGGCCAGGGCGGTACAACCGTCCTTCGGTGCTCAGGTATTCCTGGTACGTTTTGGCTGGGGCCTTGAGCTCGGCGGCAATGAATTTGCGCTCCAGCGTGAGCAGGACGCCGTTGGGGGCGGCGCTGGGCAGGGCCTGGGCGACGGGCTGCAATGGGTGCAGCACATCGGCAGCCGGGTTGGCGGCGGCGGCCGGGTCGGCAGAACTGCTGACCTGACCGTGCTCGATGGCCATGTTGGCCACAAATTTCCAATCGCCGCTGCCCTGCTTATGCCACACCGTAACGTACTGACCCGTAGCCAGCGGCGCGGCGCGGGGTCCGCGCGTCCAGGTACCGGTGGTGTAGGCCATGTCGGCCGACTGTGCGGCGTCGGCCCAGGCGGGTACCCAAGCCAGCGCCTCGCCGGTGGCCGCCGGGCGCGACTGCCACAAGGCCGGCGCGTTGATGGCATCGCCCTCTTCAAATACAACTCCCTCGGGGGCGCTGAAACTCAAAAAACCGGCCCGACTGCCCTGAGCCGCTACTTGGGCTGCAAAATCGGCTTCGGTCTTTAGTACGGCTTGCCGGGTGGTGGCCTGGGCCAGGGCCCAGCCCGGCAACAGGCACATGACAGGAAAAATAATGCGTTTCATAATGCAGAAATAAAAATACCTGAATGAAACATTTAGCAACTCATTCAAACACAAAGCTGCCGAGGTTGAGCAAAGATGCAAAGAATAACCTGAACCCAGATGCAAATTTGGGCAGGGTGCCGCAGCGATGCTCAGATAGTACAACCTGCAAGCATTATCGTTTAAAGCCGACCAGCCCCAAAGAGCAGACTGCTTTTCAAAAATAAGCCCCTGACAGCCTTAAATTTGTCCGAATGGCCGCTATCGGGCGGTCCGTGCGCCCGTTGCCATGCCCCGCAAAAAAATTTTGTTTCTGATTGGTTCGCCCAATCAAACCACCCAGATGCACCAGATTGCCGGCTTGCTGGCCGACGAGTTTGAGGCCAGCTTCAGTCAGATTTACTACGATGGCTGGATGCGCGGCTTCTACAAATTTCTGCTCTGGACGCGCGGCCTCGAACCAACCGTGGTGTCGGGCCACATCAAGCAAAAAGCCGACGATTACCTGGCCAGGCATCAATTATGCAACGACTTCGAGAACCGCGTTTTTGGCCATCGCTACGACCTCATCGTGTGCTGCTCCGACATCGTGGTGCCCTGGAACCTGCTGGCTACCACCAAATCCGTGTTCGTGCAGGAGGGCATGACCGATGCCCTGCACCTGTGGCAGCGCTTGGTGTGGCGCTTCACCAACTTCCCCATCCTGGCCATCGGCACGGCCCTCAATGGCATGAACAACTGCTGCGACCTGTACTGCGTGGCCTCGGAAGGCTACGCCGCGCATTTCCGGCACATCGGCGTGAGCGCCGAAAAGCTGGTCGTAACGGGCATTCCCAACTTCGACGACGTGGAAAAGTTGCGCGACAACGACTTCCCGCACCGGGGCTACGTGCTGGTGGCCACCACCGATATGCGCGAAACCTACCGCCGCGACAACCGCCGCACGTTCATCGGCCGGGCCGTGGAAATTGCCGCCGGCCGCCCGCTCATCTTCAAGTTTCACCCCAACGAAAACATGGCCCGCGCCAAGGCCGAGGTCGAAAAATACGCCCCGGCCGGCACCCTCATCTACACCAGTGGCAACACCGAAGAGATGATTGCCAACTGCGCCGAGCTGATAACGCAGTACAGCACCGTGGCTTACGTGGGCCTGGCCCTGGGCATCCCCACGCATTCGTTCTTCGACATCGAAGACCTCAAGCGCAAGCTGCCCTGGCAGAACGGCGGCAGCAGCGCCCGCCGCATCGCCGACATTTGCCGCGACTACGTGGCGTTTGAGGGGCGCGACGGCGGGGCGTTTTTGCGCGGGCGGGCGTAGGGGTTTCTGGTTGATTGTTTCTTGTTGGCGAGTGCATTTGTCGCGCAGTGGGCGTGGTGTCGTTCTGTCCCGGCTGCTGGTCAATCGGTAGAAACAAGAAACAGGAACCCCCACACCGTCTTACTTTTGATGGCCCATCCCTGACTTTTAATCCATTGAAAAACCGCTATTTTTTGGCGCTTGCGCCGCTGCTCGGCAGCCTGGCCCTGGGCGTGTGCCCGCCCACGGCCGCCCTGGCCCAGGAACCAGCCGCTGTGCTGCTGCACGATGCCGCCGCCGCTCCCTCGCCCCTGGCCGCCGCCCTGGCCCACGCCCGCCCGCTGGTGCTCGACCCCGCCGCCGCCCGCGCCCTGCTGGCCACGGCTCCGCCCGAAAATCAATTGTCGGCCCCACCCCTGGTGCTGGCCCTGCCGCTGCCCGACGGCCGCACCGGCCGCTTCGCCGTGTGGCAAACCGCCGTGATGGCCCCCGCCCTGGCCGCGCAGTTTCCCGAAATAACCACTTACGCCGGGCGCGGGCTGGACGATGCCACGGCCACCGTGCGCCTCGACCTGACACCGGCCGGGTTTCATGCCCAAATCCTGTCGGCCACCACGGGCACCGTCTATATCGACCCCGCCCGGCGCGACGACAACCGGCAGTACCTGAGCTTTTTTGGGCATGACATTCGGCGGTCGGCCGCTCAAACGGGCAGTTGCGGCTTCGTGCCAACGGCCAAAACCAGCGCCGCCCCGGCAGCCCGGCGGCCGGCGGCGGGGCCGGGCGCGCCGGCGGGCATTGCCAGCGGCAGCGTACTGCGGACGTACCGGCTGGCCGTGGCCACCACGGGCGAATACGCGGCGTTTCACGGCGGCACAACGGCGCGGGTGCAAGCGGCCATCGTCACGACCGTAAACCGGGTGGTGGGCGTGTACGAAGAGGAGTTGGCCGTGCGCCTGGTGCTGGTGCCCAACAATAACCTGCTCATCAACCTCAACGCCGCCATCGACCCCTACACCAACACCAACGGCGATGCCCTGCTGGGCGAAAACCAAACCACCGTCGATGCCCTGATTGGCGATGCCAACTACGACATTGGCCACGTTTTCAGCACCGGCGGCGGCGGGGTGGCGGGCTACGCCGTGGTGTGCCGCTCCGGCGTAAAAGCCCAGGGCGTAACCGGCAGCGCCTCGCCCGTGGGCGACGCGTTCGACATCGACTACGTAGCTCATGAAATGGGGCATCAGTTCAGTGGCAGCCACCCGTTTAACGGCACCACGGGCAGTTGCGGCGGCGGCAACCGCGAGCCGAGTGCTGCCTGGGAGCCGGGGTCGGGCAGCACCATCATGGCCTACGCGGGCATTTGCCCGCAGCAAAACTTGCAGCCCAACTCCGACCCGTTTTTTCACGCGGGCAACTACGAGGAAATGCGCGGTTTTATCGTGACCACGCCCTGCGCCGTCGTGAGCGCCACGGCCAACACGCCGCCCGCCGTCAGTGGGCCAGCCAGCGGGCGGGTGCTGCCCTACGGCACGCCGTTTAAGATGACGGCCACCGCCGCCGATGCCGACGGCGATGCCCTCACTTACAGCTGGGAGGAATTGGATTTGGGCACCGCCGGCTCGCCCACGGCCACGCAAACGGCCAACAACAACGTGCCGCTGTTCCGCTCGTTCGTGCCCAGTGCATCGCCCACGCGCTACTTCCCCCGGCTGACGGACTTGGTGGCCAACCGCGTCATCATCGGCGAGCGCCTGCCCACGGTGACGCGCCGACTCACCTTCAAATGCACGGCCCGCGACCAGCACCGCAGCCCGGCGGGCCTGATTGGCGGCGTCAGCACCTCCGATTCGGTGCAACTGAGCGTCACGCGCCTGGCCGGGCCGTTCAGCGTCGTCAGCCCCAACACGGCCCTCACCTGGGCCGGCGGCAGCCTCCAAACCATCACCTGGAACGTGGCCGGCACCACCGCCAACGGCGTGAACTGCGCCCTGGTCAACGTCCGCCTCAGCACCGATGGCGGCCTCACGTACCCCACGGCTCTGGCCCTAGCCGTGCCCAACTCCGGCACCGCCAACGTGGTGCTGCCCAACGCCAACACCACCACGGCGCGGGTAATGGTAGAAGCCGCCGACAACTACTTCTTCGACATCTCGAACGCCGATTTCACCATCAGCAGCCCCAGCGTGTGCGCTCCGCCCACGGCGTTGGCTGTTAGCAACATCACCAACACCTCGGCCACGGTTAGCTTCGTGCCTGCCGCCGGGGCCGTGCGCTACGCGCTCACTACTACGCCCGCCACCATCGCCCAACTTGTTACGGCTTCGCCCGTTGTGCTTACCGGTTTGCTGCCCGGCACGGCTTACACCGTGAACCTCGTGGCCGATTGCGGCAGCAGCAGCACCTCGCTCACCGCCACGGTCGGCTTCGTGAGCACGGCACCGCCGCTGTGCAGCGCCCCTTCCGAGCTGGCCATCAGCAACCGGACGCTCGTTTCGGCGACGCTCAATTTCGTGCCTTCGGCCTCGGCCGTGAGCTACACCGTCAGCACGGTGCCCGCCACCACCACCCAAACCGTAACTGCTAGCCCGGTGAGCCTGACGGGCCTCGCGTCCGCCACCTTTTACGTGGTGCGCGTGGTGGGCAACTGCGCGGGCGGGGCCACGGCACCCCCGGCCAGCCTGCGCTTCCGCACACTGTCGCCACCGCCAGCCAACGACCTCTGTACTAACGCCCTGCCCCTGGTCTGCGGCGTCCGTCGCAGCGGCACCACCGACGGAGCCACCACCACCGGCGACCCCACCCTGGCCTGCGGCGGCCTGACGGTGGACGGCGGTGGGGTGTTCTACACCCTGGTCGGCAACGGTGGCCGAACCACCATCAGCACCTGCGGCGCGGCTACCGATTTCGACAGCGAGCTGTTCATCTACCAAGGCACCTGCGGCGGCCCTTACACCTGCATTGCCGCCAACGACGACGGCCCCGGCAGTTGCGCCCCGGCTTCGTCGGTAGCTTTTGCTACTACGTTAGGCGCTACTTATCTGGTGTTTGTATCGGGCTACGCGGGCGAAATGGGCAACTTTACGCTGCTGGCCACTTGCGCCGCCCCCACCGCCACCACAACCACCGCCGAAGCTACGTTCCGGGTGTCGCCCAACCCGGCGGGCGGCCACGCATCCTTCCGCGTGCAATTGCTGGCACCGACGAGTGCGGCCACAATGACGCTGCACAACGTGCTGGGCCAGCGCCTGCTACAAAGGAGTTTCGCCGGCGCAACCACCGAACTACCCACCACGGGCCTGGCCCCCGGCACCTACCTGCTTACGGTGCAGGTGGCCGGGCAAGCGCCGGCCGTGCGCCGCATAGTGGTGGAGTAAAAAAGCTTTTTGCTAGATTGAAAACCGGTGCTGTTCAGCACCGGTTTTTTTGGACGTTGCCGGGCCTTCCGGCAAAGTTTTTTGTTCAGTTACTCGTCTTCCGCCTGACGACAACGCTCAACTGCCGTTACGTTGCCGGGGCGGTTGGCGCGGGGCTGTGCCCCGTGCCGCAGTGCCGCTGGCTTCCAGCCAGCAATCATTGAACGGTTCGGTGCAACGATTTCGGCCTGGGATACGGGTTGAAAACCCGCAGCACTCCGGCACGGGGCGCAGCCCCGCGCCAACCGCGCAACATCAACGCTTAGCTCCTAACTCCTAACTTTCACA
>JANYFQ010000236.1 GCA_025362615.1 Hymenobacter sp.
CGCAGGGGATAGCGCGGGCCTGTCGTTTTTACCAAAGCGGGCGGGCGGCGAAAAAGCCGCCCGCCCGCACCGCCTTGCGGCCGGGTCAATCTATGCCATTTTGTCTGAAACACTGCCAAAACCCCTGCTCTTTCTGCCATAACCGGACCTCTGAGGTCCGGTTTCGGACTTCGGAGGTCCGGTTTCGGACTTCCGAAGGGCGGTTTCGGACTTCGGAAGGGCGGTTTCGACCCAAAAAGGCCCGGTTTCGGACTTCGGAAGTCCAAAACCGGGCCTTTGGGGGCCGGGCGGGCCGGCGCGTTAGCCTTTAAGGGGCTTGAGGGGCCGGCCGCCGCCGTTGCCGGGGAAGCGCTGGCTCAGGTCGTCGTAGGCGGCCTGGGCACCGGGCTGGTTGTTTTTCGCCAGAAACTTGATGTTGTTGTAGAGCACGAGGGCGGCGGCGTAGGCATCGGAGCCGGCCATCATCATGGTCGAGTCGGTGTCGAGGGCCAGGCTTTCGAGGAGTTGGTGCAGCGGGGCGAGGGCGGCGAGGGCGGCGGCGTCGGCCTCAAACTCGGCCAGGTCGAGAAAGCCGGGCACGAAGCTGGCGTTGGCCTGGGCGTAGTCGAGCGTTTTTTGGACGAAGGCGACGGTTTTGTCGGCCATTTTGAGCATGGCCTGGCGCTGCTCCGGGGTGAGCGGCGTGAGGTAGGGGCGGAGTTCGTCGGCGGCCTGGCGGGCGAAGCCCAGGGCTTTGGCCAGCACGGCGGGGGGCGGCGGGGTATGAAACACGTTTTGCATCGGAATGAGGGCGTTAGGGCCGCAACGCTGCGGCCCGGCAATGTACGATGCGGCCGGCAAACGCAGGGCACGGCGGCGGGTGGCGCGGCGCGGGCGGCAAAAAAAACCGCCCGCCCGCCCACGCCGCCCGCCGGCCTGCCCGTACCTTGCGGCCTCGTTCATTTGCTTGTTTTGATGCCCCGTTTCCTGCTTTTGCTGGCCCTGCTGGCCGCCCCGCTGCTGGCCACTGCCCAGGCCCGCCCGCCTGTGCCCGTGCCGTACTTCCTGCGCTATTTGCACTCGCCCTGGGTCGATAGCCTCATGCGGGTGCTTACGCCCCGGCAGCGGGCGGCGCAACTCTTTATGGTGGCCGCCTACTCCAACCGGCAGGCCATTGACAACGACTCGGTGAGCCGGCTCGTGCGCGACTACGGCATCGGCGGGCTGGTGTTTTTTCAGGGCGGGCCGGTGCGGCAAACGCGGCTCCTCAACCGGTTTCAGGCCGAAGCGCGGGTGCCGCTGCTCGTGGCCATGGACGGCGAGTGGGGCGCGGGAATGCGCCTCGACAGCGTGCTCAAATTTCCGTTTGCGATGGCGCTGGGTGCGGTGCCGGCCCCCGATTCGAGCCTGCTGCTGCAAATGGGCCAGGCCATCGGCCAACAGTTTAAAAGGCTCGGGATGCACGTCAATTTCGCCCCCGTGATTGATGTGAACAACAACGCGCTCAACCCCGTCATCGGCTTCCGCAGCTTCGGCGAGCGGCCCGCCGCCGTGGCCAGCGCCGGCCGCCAGTATATGCGCGGGCTGCAAAGCCAGCAGGTGCTGGCCGTGGCCAAGCACTTCCCCGGCCACGGCGACGTGGACGCTGACTCGCACCTGGC
Organism: Hymenobacter sp.; assembly: GCA_025362615.1. GTDB lineage: Bacteria > Bacteroidota > Bacteroidia > Cytophagales > Hymenobacteraceae > Hymenobacter. The sequence goes on from JANYFQ010000236.1 coordinate 1,641, forward strand.
CCTGCCCGAAGTCCGCCAAACCCGCGCCCGCCTCGACTCGCTCGAACTCCCGCCCTTTCGGAGCCTGATTGCCCGCGGCGTGGGCGGCGTGATGGTGGCCCACCTGCACGTACCGGCCCTCGACACGGCGGCCGGGCCGAGCACCCTCTCCAAGCCCATCATCGAAGGGCTGCTGCGGCAGGAGCTGGGTTTCCGGGGCCTGGTCTTCACCGATGCCATGAACATGAAGGGCGTGACGAGTATGTTTCCGCCCGGCGAGGCCGACGTGCGGGCCCTGCTGGCCGGCAACGACGTGCTTGAGTTCAGCCCCAACATTCCGCTGGCCCTGGCCAGCCTGCAAGCCGCCCTCGACACCGGCCGCATCAGTCAGCGCAGCATTGATGAGCGTTGCCGCCGGGTGCTGGCCCTCAAGCAGTGGGCCGGGCTGCATAAGTACCGCCCCGTGCCGCTGGCCGGGCTCGTGGCCGACCTCAACCCGCCCGCCGCCCTGGCCCTGGCCCAGCGCCTGAGCGCGTTGAGCGTGACGCTGCTGGGCAGTAGCGCCGGGGCGGCTGCGCTGCCGCTCCGCCACCTGGGCAGCCGCCGCATTGCCACGCTCGTGCTGGGCGGCAACCCGGCCGACACCACGGCCTTCCAGCAGCGAGTGGGCGAGTACGCGCCCGCCGCCCATTTTCACCTCAAAACTGCCCCAACTGCCGCCGATTTGCCCGCCCTGTTGGCCCGCCTGGCCCCCTACAACACCGTGCTGCTGGCCTTGCAGGGCCTGGGCCGCCTGCCCGCCACGGGCTTCGGCATCGGCCCCGAGGCCACGGCGCTACTCGCGGGCCTCGCCGCCGACACGTCCCGGCAAATCGTCGTCAGCGTGTTTGGCTCGGCCTACGCCGTGGCGCGGTTGCTGCCGCCGCCGGGGGCCGTGGTGCTGGCCTACCAGGAGGGGCCGAATGCCCAGCAGCAAGCGGCGCAGGTCATTTTTGGCGGCACCGGGGCCGTGGGGCGGCTGCCCGTGAGCGTGGCCCCCGGCCTGCCCGTGGGCGGCGGCGAAACCAGCCCCGGCGGCCAGCGCCTGCGCTTCGCCGCGCCCGAAACCGTGGGCGTTTCCGGCCGCCTCGAAGCCCGCATCGACAGCGTGGTGGCCCGCGCCCTGGCCGCCCAGGCCACCCCCGGCTGCCAGGTAGTCGTGGCCCGGCGCGGGGCCGTGGTGCTGCAAAAAAGCTACGGCAACCAGACGTACGCTTCGCTTAATTATGAATTAGGAAGTAGGAATTACGAGTTGGGGAAGGGTAGAAAGGGAAAGCAGCGGCAGGAACCAACACATCAAAAACAAGCAACAAGCGCCCCGCCCCGCCCCGTGCGCGACACCGACCTCTACGACCTGGCTTCGCTGACCAAAGTGCTGGCCGCCGCCCCGGCCCTGCTTAAGCTGCAAGCCGCCGGGCAGTTCGGCCCCGACAGCACCCTGGGGCAGCTTTTTCCGGCCCTGCGCGGCACCAACAAGGCCCCGCTCAAGCTGCGCGACGTGCTGGCGCACCAGGCCGGCCTGCCCGCTTTCATCCCCTTCTGGAAGGAGCTTACGAAGCGCAACGGCCAGCTCCGTCGCCGCTACTTCCATGCCGACAGCAGCGCCCGCTTCCCGTTGCCGGCCGCCACTGGCCTGTGGGCGCGGCGCGATTTGCCGGCCCGCATCACGGCCGAAATCGGGGCCGCGCCGCTCAACGCCCAGCCCGGCTACGTGTATTCCGACCTCTCGTTTTACCTCTACCCCGAGCTGGTGCAGCGCCGCACGGGGCGGGCGTTTGATGACTACTTGCAGCGTGAAGTGTACGGCCCGCTGGGGGCCACCACGCTGGGCTTCCGGCCGCGCCGCCGCTTCCCGCTGGCCCGCATCGTGCCCACCGAGTACGATTCGGCCTTCCGCCGCCAGCTCCTGCACGGCACCGTGAACGACGAGGGCGCGGCCCTGCTCGGCGGCCTCTCGGGCCACGCCGGGCTCTTCGGCTCGGCCCTCGACGTAGCCAAAGTAGCCCAGTGCTACGCCTGGAACGGCCGTTACGGCGGCGAACAGGTGTTGGATGCGGCCCTTCTGGCGGAGTGGACGCGGCAGCAGTTTCCGGGCACCGCCAACCGGCGCGGGCTGGCCTTCGACCGGCCCTCGGCCCCGCCGGCCGGCAACACGGCGGCCGGCGCTTCGGCCCGCAGCTTCGGCCACAGCGGCTTCACGGGCACGTATTTCTGGGTGGACCCGGTTTCGGAATTAGTGGTGGTGGTGCTGACCAACCGGGTGCATCCGGCGCGGCACAACAACCGGCTGAGCGAGTTGAACGTGCGGACGGGCATTCAGCAGGTGGCCATTGAGTGTTTGCGATTTTGAGCGGTTTCGTTCTGCTATCTGTCCCGCAGTGGGCGCAGTGACAAAAAAACGCAGTGGGCGCAGTGTTGTTCTGGGAGCTTAATATTGCGGGATGCACGAGAACCAGTTGTCGTTTGAGATTCGCAAGGCGGCTTACGAGCTGCATACCAACCTGGGGCCGGGGTTGTTGGAGTCGGTGTACGAAACGGCTTTGGCGCACGAACTGCAACAAGCCGGGCTGCACGTAGCGCGGCAGGTGCCGATGCCAATGGAGTACAAAGGCATCCGCATGGAAGTCGGCTACCGGCTCGATTTGGTGGTGGGCCACAAGGTAATCGTGGAGTTGAAATCGGTGGACGCGCTGCTAGACGTTCATTTTCAGCAGCTCACCACCTACCTCAAACTATCGGGTTTCAAGCTTGGCCTGCTCATCAACTTCAACGTCGACCGCCTCAAGCACCATATGCACCGCCGCGTAAACGGCCTCGAAAACGACACTGCGCCCACTGCGCTTTAACCACTGCGCCCACTGCGGGACAGATAGCAGAACAAAACCCCTAAAAAAGATGCAAGCCCTCATGATGCCCGCCCCCCTCCAGATTGCCGCCGTGCTCGAACACGCCGCGCACTGGCACCCCCGCACCGAAATCGTGAGCCGCCTGCCCGAAGGCATCATCCACCGCTACACCTACGCCGAAGCCGCCGCCCGCGCCCGCCAACTGGCCCACGCCCTCAGCGCGTTGGGCATCAAACCCGGCGAACGCCTCGCCACCCTGGCCTGGAACACCCACCGCCACTTCGAGCTGTACTACGGCATTTCGGGCCTCGGCGCGGTGTGCCACACCCTCAACCCGCGCCTGTTTTTCGACCAGCTTGTCTTCATCATCAACCACGCACACGACCGGCTCCTGTTCTTCGACCTTACGTTTTTGCCGCTGGCCGAAAAGCTGGCCCCGCACTGCCCCACCGTCGAAAAATGGGTGCTACTCGCTGGCCCCGAACACCTGCCCGCCGGCTCCCAACTGCCCGGCCTGTGCAGCTACGAAACCCTGCTCGCGGGCCAGCCCACGGCCTTCGAGTGGCCGGTGCTGGACGAGAACGCCGCCGCCTCGCTCTGTTACACCTCCGGCACCACCGACCAGCCCAAGGGCGTACTGTTCTCGCACCGCTCGACGCTGCTCCACGCGCTGAGTGCCTGTTTGCCCGACTGTTTTGCCGCCTCGGCCACCGACGTTATCCTGCCCGTCGTGCCCATGTTCCACGTCAATGCCTGGGGCTTGCCCTACGTCGCGCCGATGGTGGGGGCCAAGCTCGTGCTGCCGGGGCCGGGGCTGGACGGGGCCAGCTTGTTCGAGCTGTTTGAAGCCGAAAAAGTGACGTTTTCGGCCGGGGTGCCCACCATCTGGCTGGGCCTGCTGCAATTCATGCGCGACGGGCAGCGGCAGTTCAGCACCCTGCGGCGCACCATCGTGGGCGGCGCGGCCTGCCCCCCGGCCCTGATGGCGGCCTTCGAGAACGAGTTGAACGTGACCATCCGCCACGCCTGGGGCATGACCGAAACCAGCCCCCTGGGCACCGCCGGCACCCTGAAAGCCGGGCAAGATGCCCTGCCCAAGGCCGAACAGGATGCCATCCTGGCCAAGCAGGGCCGCGTCATCTTCGGGGTCGATATGAAGATTGTGGACGACACCGGCCAGGCCCTGCCCCACGACGGCCGCGCCTTCGGCGACCTGCTCGTGCGCGGCCCCTGGGTCGTGAGCGACTACTTCGGCGCCCCCAACCCCGGCCAGCTCACGGCCAGCGGCTGGTTCGCCACCGGCGACGTGGCCACCATCGACCCCGACGGCTTCATGCAAATCACCGACCGCTCGAAGGACGTGATAAAGTCCGGCGGCGAGTGGATTTCGAGCATCGAGTTGGAGAACCTGGCCGTGGCCCACCCGGCCGTGGCCGAGGCCGCCGTCATCGGCGTGGCCAGCGAAAAATGGAGCGAGCGCCCCCTGCTGCTGGTGGTGCTGCGGCCTGGTCAAACGGTGTCGAAAGCCGAAATGCTGGCCTTTTTTGAGGGCAAAGTTGCTAAATTCTGCATTCCCGATGCCGTGTTATTCGTGCCCGAGTTGCCCCACACTGCTACCGGCAAGCTCCTCAAAACGCAATTGCGGAAAGACTACGCGGGGTATCAGTGGTAGCCCACTCGTCGGGCGATTCGCCCGACCACTGGACCGCCTTTATTCCTCCAATTTGTTTCGTTGGATATAATTCAAGCGGCCATCGGTAAACAGCGCATGAAAATAAACGACACCAATGGCAAATACCACCGAAAACAACCCCAAAAGCGCATTATAATAAACCGGCGCGAGCAGCGAAAACCGAATAAAAACCGTAACGAGCACAAATGCCGAATACCGGAAAATATCGGGGTAATGCAGCGTGTAGCGAAACGCGACGAGCATGAAAAGCAAGTCGGCAAAAATTAAAATCAGGTAAAAACGGTCGGCCGATTGCACCCAATGGCCGCTGTTTATTACGTGAACCAAGTCGTAGGCCGAAAGAATAACCAGCGTCAGCAGTACCAGCAGGGCAATAATTTGCTTGAGGGCCACAAATTTCAGCCGCTCGCCTTCGGCCGTAATGGCGCGGTGCCGCTGCACGCCGTAATAAACGGAAAGCAGCAGAAATACGAACAACGCGCCCACGCCGTCGGACACCATTTTATACACCGATTCGAGTTGGCCCTGCACCGGCAAATTGAAATTATAATGCGAAAATTCTTTGAATGACGAGCGCAATAAAATCAGGCTCAGAATTTCAATTTGCTTGCCAATGGAATTGGCGATGGATTGCGGAATAACGAACACCAGGCTTATCATTTCGAAAAATAAAAGCAGCGTAAACGATATTTCGACGGCCTGCAAAAAATGCACCCGGCCCAGGAACCCGCCCAGCGGCAGCAGCTCGAGGTAATTGACCACCGCCACGCCCATGCTCGCCACGAACACGCTGACCAGGGCCACGCTCAAAAAGTACGCCGTGCGCTTGCTTTCCCAAAACTCCTGCAAGGCTTGAAACAGGAGGGCTACGTTGATTAAAAGCTTCATCGGGCGCGGGTTGGGCAGGGCTGAGCGGGTTGGGTGCCAAAGCGCGGGCGGGGCGGCTTTGTTCGGGCCGGGGCTGGGGGGCGCCTCGTTGGCCCGCGCCGTACCTTTGTGCGGTATCCGTTGCCGCTCAACCCCATGCGCTACCTCGACCCCAAGAACGACCTGACTTTCAAGAAGGTGTTCGGGCAGCACCCGCACCTGCTGCGGAGCTTTCTCAACGCGCTGCTGCCCCTGGACGAGGGCCAGGAAATCGTGTCGCTCGAGTACCTGCCCACCGAACTCGTGCCCGAAGTGCCCCTCTTCAAGCACAGCATCGTGGACGTGCGCTGCCTCGACAACCGGGGGCGGCAGTTCATCGTCGAGATGCAGATGCTGTGGACCAACTCGTTCAAGTCGCGGGTGCTCTTCAACGCTTCGAAGGCCTATGTGGGGCAGCTCGACCGGGGGCGGCAGTACGCAGGCTTGCAGCCCGTGTACGCCCTGAGCCTGGTGAACGAGGTTTTCGAGCCCACCTCGCCCGCCTTCTACCACCACTACCGCTTCGTGCACACCACCGAGCCGGACAAGCGGCTGGAAGGTCTGGAACTGATTTTCGTGGAGTTGCCCAAGTTTCGGGCCGATACGCTGGTGAGCAAGCGGATGCAGGTGCTGTGGCTGCGCTACCTCACCGAAATCAAGGACAACTCCGAGTATGTTTCGCCTGACTTGCAGGCCACGCCCGAGTTGGAAAAAGCCGTGGAATACCTGCGCGAGTCGGCTTTCTCGCGCGGCGAACTCGCTGGCTACGACAAGTACTGGGACGCCATCAGTTCGGAGCGGAGCCTGATGAGCGGAGCGTTGAGCGACGGGTTGGCAATGGGCCTTGAGCAAGGCACCAGGCAGGGCATCGAGCAGGGCATTGAGCAAGGCTTGGCACTGGCCGCGCAAAATCAGCGCGAAGCCACGCGGGCACAGGCCCGCAAGATGCTGGCCAACGGGCTGGCCCCCGGTCTGGTAGCCGAACTCACGGGCCTGACGGAAGCGGAAGTGGCGGCACTTTAGCGCCCCCGCGCTACTGCCCCAACTCTTCGGCGCGGGCGCGGGCGGCTTCGGCCCCGGCCATCAGCCCTTCGCGCACCGCGCCGGCCCCAAAGGCCCGCAGCGCTGCCTCGGTGGTGCCGCCTTTGCTGGCCACGCGGGCAATCCACTCGTCGCTGCTCAGGCCGGCCTGGGCGTAGAGTTCGACGGCACCGCGAAAGGTTTGGCTGACGAGTAACTCGGCTTCGGCGGGGCCGAAGCCCATGCCGGCGGCAGCTTCCATCAAGGCACCCATGCAATAATAGACGTAGGCCGGGCCGCTGCCCGAGATGGCCGTGCTGGCGTCGATGGCGGCTTCGGTTTCGACGTAAACCGTTTTGCCGGTGGTCGAAAGCAGGTTTTGCACCTGCACCAGCTCGGCGCGCGTCACCTCGTCGGTGCTGGTGAAGGCCGTCATGCCCATGCCGATTTGGGCGGGCAGGTTGGGCATGGCCCGGATGACCTTGGGCGTGCCCAGCGCCTGGCGAATCTTATCAATCCGTACACCGGCCATGATGCTGAGGACCAGTTGCTGGGGCTGCACCAACCCGGCGAGCTGGGCGAAGAGGGCGGGCGCGTCCTGGGGCTTGACGGCGAGGATGAGGACGTCGGCCCCCGGTACGCACTCGGCGGGCTGGCCCCACACGGTGCCCAGGTCGTGGGCGGCCAGAGCGGGCACGCGCTCGGGCGAGCGGGCCAGCAGGCGCAAGTCGAGGCGGGCCACGGCGTGGGCGCGGGCGAAGCTGCGGGCGTAGGTGAGGCCCATGTTGCCGCCGCCGATGATGAGGATTTTCATGTTTTTGGGTTTAGAACTTGTACCGCGAAGCCCCTGCTTCGCCTCGCGTCAGAACAAAAAGGCTGGGGTGGTTTGGGCGGCTTGGGCAGCCTACGCGAGGCGAAGCAGGAGCTTTGCGCTACAAACTCTGGCCCCTACGCCCTCCACGCCCAACCCCGGCGGTAAAGAACGCCCAGCACGGCTCCCCAAACCAACAGGCACACTGCGGCCCCGGCCAGCGAGGCCGCGTAGGGGTTGCCGAACCAGGGGGCGATGCCGTGCCGGAAGAGCCAGTCTTTCAGCGGAATGCCGTCGGCCACGAGAATGCGGTTGAGGGTGCGGGCGATGATGCTGGAGCCGAAGAAAGCCGCCAGCGCATTCACGCCCAACGCTTGCCAGGGCGTAGCCCACCAGCGGCTGCCGCGCACGTCGCAAAGCCAGTAAAGCAGCGCCAGCACCAACGCCGCCAGCCCGCCCGTCAGCAGCGCGTACGACGGACTCCAAAGTGCCTTATTGATTGGAAACCAGCGGCTCCACACCAAGCCTGCCACCACGGCCGATACGCCGCCCAGCAGCAGGCCCGTCGTTTTTTGGGTGCTCGAAAATCGGGCCGCTCGCAGCCATTGCCCAGCTAGCAGGCCCAGCAGGGCCGTGGCCGTGGCGGGCAGGGTGCCGAGCAGCCCTTCGGGGTCCCAGGTGCGCGATTTTTTCCAAAGGTGGGCCGTGCCCAGCACCGTGCGGTCGAGCCAGGCTCCGAGGTTGGTTTCGGCCCCGAGGTTGGCGGGGCCGAAGCCGGGTACCGGCACGAGCTGCAGGAGGGCTGCGTAGCCCGCCAATAAACTGACTGTCACTAATAACTGTCCGCGCCAATCGGTTTTCAAAAATACCAGCGCCGTGAGAAAATACACCAGCGCAATCCGCATCAGTACGCCCGGCAGGCGCAGGGTAGCGAGGTCGAAATCGAGCCAGGTGGAGGCAAACAACCCCAACCCGGCCAGCACGGCCGCCCGTTTGGCCACGGCGGCCAGGGCCACACCCAGTGCGGCAGTTTTGGCCCCGGCCAGCCCGTAAGCCACGCTCGTGCCGACGATGAAGAGGAAGAACGGGAACACCAAATCGGCCAGGGTGCAGCCGTTCCACTCGGCGTGGGCCAGGGCGGGGTAGAGGTGGCCCCAGTCGCCGGGGTGGTTCACGAGCAGCATCAGGGCCACGGTGAGGCCGCGGAACACGTCGAGGGATGCGAGGCGGGAGGGAGGCAAAGGGTGGATTGTTGGATTGCTGGCGAGTTTTGGCGCGGGCCTCTTGGCTCGTGCCGGCTACATGGGGTCGCTGGCCCCCAATCGTTGAATGGTTTTAGCTGCACTGCTTTGCGATTTTGGCCTGGGGTGCGGGCCAGAGGTCCGCTAGTGGGCGGCACGGGCCGGGAGGCCCGCGCCAGAACCCACTGTGCTTCAGCCGCCGAACAACCGCCCAAAAAACCCGCGTCGCGCCGGTTTTTCCTTGATTTTGACCGCGCCGCCCGGCCGGATGCTGGGGCCGAAGCCGCCGGGCGGGGCAGCGGGCGTGGCGGCGGGGTTGGGCAGGGCGGGCGCGGGAGTCACAGCACAGAAATTAATGGAGAGCAACACCTTAGATTTGCGAGATGGTGCGCTTTCAAAACAAAAAAGTGGCGTTGCGCTACGGCAAGCAACCCCGCTACGAAATTTTTTGGGTCAGTCAGTTTGCCGAACACGTCGTAAAGCGCGAACAACACCCCTCGCACCTTATTTCCATCACGGAGATAGAAAACCTAGCCAGCAGCCCCAAAACCCGATTTGTGGACTTTGAAGAAACCACTCAGGGTGGAAAGTTCGTTATCGGGTTCACCCGCTGGCACCAAAAATTTTACCAACTGCTTTGTTACTTTGTGGAACGCCCGCAACGGCGTTGCGTGATTAAAACCTGCCACTTGGTTCACGACATTGACCTACTCAAATTATGCAAGCAACTCGGAATATAGACCAGTCGTTGGCAGCGGTTTTCGGCAACGACGCCGCTTCTTACCAACGTGGCATCCATCGTATCGTGGAACGGGCGCACGAATTGGCCAAAAAGGACAAATGGCCCGCCAAGGCGGCGCGGCAGCCCAAAGAAAAAGAAATCAGAAAGTCCGCTTAAGTTGAGGGGCAGGCTTGGTCCTCGTTGCCCGGTTTGGCTGTCGGGTATGTTCAAGAAATAAAATCGAAGCCGCAAAAGCGAGTGCCCCCGAACGGTGTTCGGGGGCACTCG
>JANYFQ010000253.1 GCA_025362615.1 Hymenobacter sp.
CTCGGCCATTCGTTTTCACAAACTTATTTCAGCCAAAAGTTTCACAATGAAGGGTTGGCCGCAACCCATCAATTTGACCTTTTTGAACTGCCCGAAATCAGCGACTTACCCGCCCTGCTGCGGCAGCACCCCAACCTGGCCGGTCTGAGCGTGACGGTGCCTTATAAGGAACAGGTTTGGCCGTATTTGCACGACGTAGCGCCGTCGGCGCGGCGCGTAGGCGCTGTCAATTGCATTGCCTTTGGAGCTGATGGGCAACTTGTTGGGCACAACACGGATTGCGCAGGCTTCCGCGAGTCGTTGCGGCGCTGGGCACCCGAACTATTGCACGAGCCGGCCGTGCGGGCGCTGGTGCTGGGCACCGGCGGGGCCGCCAAAGCCGTGGAGGCCGCCCTGCGCGAGTTGGGCATTGCCTACTGGCTCGTGAGCCGTAACCCGTTGAGTAACGGCTTAGTTTACGACGACTTAACCCCAGCACTGGTGGCGGCGCACCCGCTCATCATCAACGCTACGCCGCTCGGCACTTTCCCCGACATCGCCGACTGCCCACCGCTGCCCTACCACGCCCTCACGCCCGGTCATTACCTGCACGACCTGGTCTATAACCCCACCGAAACCATGTTTTTGCGGCTCGGCCGCGAAGCCGGGGCGCACACCAAAAACGGCTTCGAGATGCTGTGTCTGCAAGCCGAAGCCGCCTGGGAAATCTGGAACGCGGCCGGATAACCGTTCGCACCAAATTTGTTGTGCCGCTGGTACTGCCGCGCACAATCAACTGTTTTTCAAGCACCATAGTCCGTTTTTTAGCAATTTATTCCAAGCCTTGCAACGCCAGAGCGGGGCAACGGCTCTGTTAAGCCACGGGGAGTAACTGCCTCCGGTTCTTCATCGACTCTGCTGTTGCTATGCCTGTGTTTTGTGCTTTGTTTTCGTGCTTTGCCGGCATCCCCGGCCTGAGCAACCCCGCGCCGGGGGGCCACGCCGGGCGCGCCGCGTGAGGGCGCTCTCGTGGTCGGCGCAGGGCACTGCCCGGCCCGCCACTGCCCCAGCGCTGGCCCCACAGCTCACCCTCAGCCGCACGGCCAGTCCCGCCCTCACCGAGGCCGAACTGATTGATGGTTGCCTGGCTGGCAAGCAGTTGGCCCAAAAGCAGCTTTACGAGAAATACGCGCCCAAAATGATGGCGCTGTGCCTGCGCTACGCCCAAACCACCTTCGAGGCCGAAGACGTGTTGCAGGAAGGCTTCGTGACGGTGTTTCGCACCCTGGCCAGTTTCCGGCGCGAGTGCCCGCTCGAATTCTGGATTCGCCGTATCATGGTGAACGCCGCCCTGCGGCAGCACCGCCGCAACGCGCCCTTGGTAGCCGTGAGCGATGGCGACTACCCCGACACGCTGGCAAGCGACGAATTTACGCTGAGTAATTATAATTTTCAGGATTTATTGAACATCGTGCAGGAGCTGGCCCCGCGCTACCGCATGGTGTTCAACCTCTACGCTATTGAGGGTTATAACCACAAGGAAATCGGGGAGTTAATGAGCATTTCGGAAGGTACCAGCAAGTCGCAGTACAGCCGGGCCCGCGTTATTTTACAAACTAAACTGGAGCGCCTCGGCACTCCCCGCCCTCATGGCCGCTATCAAGCCGAATAACCCCGACACCAACAAGCCCGCCGGGAGTCTGGAGGACTTGTTCCGGCACCACTTGGCCGAAGCCGAGGTGCCCGTGCGCCCCATGCTGTGGGAGCAAATTGACAACTCACTGCTCATCGAACAGAACGCGCTCTACCGTCGTCGGCTTACTGCTACACGCTGGGTAGCAGCGGCTTCGCTGGCGCTGGCATCGCTGGCGGGCGGCGGTTGGTGGGCCGCGCAGCCGGCCCCGGGCAACGGCAGTGAATTAGCTGCCACCCAGATTGTACCGGCTCAATCTGAAAGCAACACCAACCGCCCCGGCGGTGCTGCTGCAAGGGTAGCCGTAGCAGCCAAAATGAGCGTACCGACACCAACCCAATCTACTGATAAACAAGCGGCCCTTACTTCGCAACCAAGTGCCCAGCCCCTGATGGCCAACACTACCAACAGGTCCGAAGCCTTAATCAGCACTCACAAGCAGGCCAATGCCCCTTCGCATCATGCCTACGCAATGGCCCGCAGCGTTGCCGCCAGCGGCAGCGCCAAAGCCGGCTGGCAACAAGGCGAAAGCATTGCTGTTGCCTCCACGGATGCCGCAGCCTCTTCGACCACTGTGGGGTTGCAACCCGCGAAGGCGGTGGGCTTGCGTGGCGGAGAGTCTGCCAGCGCAACCTGGGCCAGCAGCGGCAACTACCTCACCACCAACCGCAACGGCCAACGCTTCGGTAGTAGCCCGACCGGCGAGTCAGCCGCAAATGCCGAAACCGGCGCTTACGCTGCCGACGCTTCCTTAACCAGCCTGAATAGCCGCTCTACCTCGTTGCAACTTGCCGCTAACAAGACGCTTCCTACGGGCCTTACCACGCTACCCGTGACTCCCGCCGCATTGCCGGTGCCGTTGGCCAAATGGCAATTCGGGGCCAGCTACGCTGTTTCGGCCTTCAACCCCAACATCAATTTTTCGCGCGAAGGCTCCACCGACTACATCTACAACCTCAGCCCGGCGCTGGGCGACAACTCCCCCGCGCTCAGCGAAACCGCCGCCGCCGAGTACCGCCAGCACCTGCAAGCCGGCACCGGGCAGCGCCTGGCCCTGCACGCCACCCGCCGCCTCGGCAAAGGCCGCTGGAGCCTGACCACCGGCGTAGAAGTAGCGCAAACCGAAGCCCGTTCGGCCACCAGCCTTTCCTACGTTGGCGAACAACTCTACGATTTGGGCCAAACCGCTGGCAACGCCAAACTGCGCGATACCCAATTCCGCTACCGCACAGCCGGTGTACCCGTCGAAGTAGCTTACGCCAACCCCCTCAAGCGCGGCTGGAGTACCTACGGCCGCGTTGGAGCGGTCGTCAGTGCCCTGTTCAGCGTGCGGGCCGAAGTAGTTGGGTTTCCCGAAGCCTCGCGCACTTACTCCTTGCAATCGGCGGGTGGGGTTTACCGTAAGGTACTGGCCAATGTGCGCGGCGCGGCCGGTGTCCAGTTCCGCCCAGCCGCCGGCAGCTACACGCTTTCGCTCGGGCCAGTGGCCGAAGCAGGTTTGTTGTCGCTCAATGCCCACCCGACCGAAGATTTTCTGCATCAGAACCGGGCTTACAGCTTCGGCGTAGAGGCCGGGGTAGCGTTTGGAAAATGAGAAGCTGTGGTTACCAAGAAATGAGGAATCGGATACGCAAGCTCAAAATCTCTCATTCCTCATTTCTCACTAAGCGAAGCGCACGAAACCCTTAGGGCTTGCAAACAGTTAAGTCAGGCTGACCTTTGTCGGCCCAACTTAGCTTTGCATGGAGTACCAACTTACGTCTGAATTCACCCCCACCGGCGACCAGCCCACCGCCATTGCCCAGCTTGTAGCGGGCATCGAAAACGGCGACCATAGCCAGGTGCTGCTTGGGGCCACGGGCACGGGCAAAACCTTTACGATGGCCAACGTCATCGCCCAAACCGGCAAGCCCGCTCTGGTACTGTGCCACAATAAAACCCTGGCTGCTCAACTCTACGGCGAATTCAAGGCGTTTTTCCCCCAGAATGCTGTCGAGTACTACATCAGCTACTA
>JANYFQ010000345.1 GCA_025362615.1 Hymenobacter sp.
GAAAGTCCGGGCTTTTTTGGTGAGTTTAAAAAAGGAAATTGACGCTGTGCAGCCGGATTGAACGACTGTACCACCAAGCTGTGCTTGGTCTCGCGTAGGCTGCCGCAAAACGGTTTCGTTCAACGCGAGACCAAGCACAGCTTGGTGGTACACCGTCCTTGCTGTCTCCATTCCCTACATGACTGATAACGACCTTCTCCACGAACTCGCCTTAACGCTGCTGCCCGGCCTCGGCCCCCAAACCGTGCGGCAGCTCATGAGCTACGGCGGCTCAGCCCGCGCCGTGCTGCACCTGCCACCGGGCCGGTTGCACAAAATTCCCGGCATCGGCCCCAAAACGGTGGCCGTCCTCGTCGGCTCCGAGCGCAACGCGGCGCTGCTGCGGGCCGAAAAAGACCTGCGCCGGGCCGAAAAAGAGGGCGTACAAATCCTATTCTACACCCACAAGAACTTCCCCACCCGCCTCAAGCGCATCGCCGACGCGCCGGTACTGCTCTACTACCACGGCCCGGCCGACCTGAACGCCGCTAAAACGCTGGGAATCGTCGGCACCCGGCAGGCTACCGACTACGGGCAAGCCCAAACAGAAGCCTTGATTCGCGGCATTGCGTCACACCAACCGCTAATTGTCAGTGGCTTGGCCTATGGCATCGACATCATGGCCCACCGCGCTGCCTTGCAGGAAGGTTTGCCCACGGTGGGCGTAATGGCCACCGGCCTGGACGTAATTTACCCCGCCGCGCACCGCAAAACCGCCGAAAAAATGCGCGAAACCGGCGGCCTGCTCACCGAATTTCCCTTCGGCACTGGGCCGGATAAGTACAATTTCCCGTCCCGCAACCGCATCATCGCCGGCCTCTCCGACGGCGTGGTGGTGGTGGAAGCCACCACCAAGGGCGGGGCACTCATCACCGCCGACCTGGCCCAGGGCTACGACCGCGACGTGCTGGCCGTGCCCGGCCCGCTCGGTGCCCCCACCTCCGAAGGCTGCAACGCCCTCATCAAAAGCAACAAAGCTGCCCTCTACCAATATCCCCGCGACCTCGAAGAGTTGCTGAACTGGGACGCCGCCCTGCACCAAACCGGGAAGTTCAAAGGCCCGATTGTGTACGAAGCCGACGACTTCACCGCCGAAGAATTTGCCCTGATTTCCGTGCTCATGGAATGCAAAGACGCTCAGATGGACGACCTCGCCTGGAAGGCGCAGTTACCCATCCACACCACCGCCTCGCTGCTGCTGGGGCTGGAGTTTCGGAGCGTGGTGCGGGCGCTGCCGGGGAAGAAATTTGTACTTATCTAGACCACGGATTTTACGGATTTTTTACGGATTTCACGGATTTTGGGGACTGCATTTTAATCAAATTATGCTGCTGATTAGCAACGGGGCGTTGGTGGACGAGAATGCGTTTGGGCTGAATTTACCCAACCGGGGGCTTCTGTTTGGCGATGGGTTTTTTGAAACCCTGATTTTTGTAGATGGGCAGGTGCGCTACGCCGCCGGGCACCACGCCCGCATGGCGGCGGCGGCGGCGGCGTTGCACTTGGCGCTGCCGGCCGCGTTGGCTTCGCCCGAGGATTTGGAAAACACGCTAAGTGGGCTGGCCACGGCCAATGCGCTGCCGGCGGCCCGCTTGCGCCTCCAACTCTGGCGCGGCGGCGGCGGGCGCTACACGCCCCTCACCAATGCCGTGGAATGGCTGGCAACAGCCGAAGCGTTTGTGCCCGACGAAACGCCCGTTCGCCGCGCTGGTTTTGCGCTTGAAACCCACTCTATTCACTCCCCGCTGAGTTTTTGCAAGGGGCCGCAAGCCTGGCTATACGTGCGGGCCGCCCACGAACGGCAGCGGCGCGGGCTGGATGAAATCATCCTTTGCACTCCCGCTGGGCACGTTGCCGAAGCCGGGGCTGCGGCCATTTTTTGGGTAAAAGACGATGTGCTTTTCACGCCTTCGCTGGCAAGCGGCTGCGTGGCCGGGGTGCGCCGGGCCGAGGTGCTACGGGCAGCGCAGGAAGCGGGGCAGGAGTGCCGCGAGGGGCTGTTTTTGCCGGGAGAATTGCTGGCGGCCGATGCGATTTTTACGGCGAATGTGGCGGCAATTAAAAACGTGTACTTGATTGACTCAACAAGTTTCAATTTTGACAAAATCTCCGGCATTGGTTGACCTTTTGCATTAGGCAATCTGAGCAGACTCCATCAACTTTAATAGTTCTGCTTTGGAGCAAACTTTGTCGTACTGTTCTTTATAGACCTCGTTGTTTTGCAAGTCCTTTTGCACTCGCGACAAAAACTCCTTGAAGTCTTTATTCATCGCCAGTTTGTTGATGGTATCCCAATCCAAACTTTCTTTGTATCGAGCCGGCAACATTATTTCGCTTAAATCTGGGCTGCTTGTATTCAACTTTATCACTCCGATGTTAAAAGAGGAGGAAAGGCGTTTCAACTCACTTAAAAAGTCTTGTCCGTCTGAAATTTTGGCTGCTACTAAATAGCTTTCATTCGCCCATGAGGAATTAGATACGGCTTGAAAAAAAGCTTCTCTTAAATTACTCATGTCAAGTTTCCTTTTCAATTCAAAAGAGCAGAGCCGAATAGAAGCGTTTCCAATCGAGCGGCTCAAACTGGAAACTTCACTGTACCATCCGTCTTGCAGAAAAGGAAAAGCGCAAGAAACCATGTCTGGATGTACCCACTCGCCGTACCCGCTTTTAGCCGACT
>JANYFQ010000390.1 GCA_025362615.1 Hymenobacter sp.
CCCGCCCCCGTTGCTGCCGAAGCCGCCCCCAGCGCCCCCGAGCCTGCTGCCCCGGCTTCCGAGCCGGCCGCTGCCGCTCCCAGCGCCCCGGCCCCGGCCGCCCCCAGCAGCCAAACCGAAACCGTCACCGGCCGCATCACCGACGAAAACGGGCAGCCGATGGTGGCGGCCACCGTCATGCTGCGCGGCAGCAGCAAGGCCGTCAGCACCGACGCCAACGGCAACTACGCCATCGAAGTACCGGCCGGCGACAACAAGCTCCTCTTCGGCTACGGCGGCTACCTCGACGAAGTAGTGGAAAGCCACGGCAGCAAGCCCGTCAACGTGGCCCTCACGCCCAACCCCAGCACCGGTAAAAAGCGCCGTCGCTAACCTTGGCCCCTGCGCTACCCCGCAATTTAAAAAGCCTCCCCCGGTTGCCTGGAAGTAAGCCCCGTGCCCCCGGCGCCGCTTAGCGCCGCGTGGGAAGCTGGGTGTGTCTGGGAGGCGGAGCTGTTGGTACACCCATAGGAGTTGAATGGCTCAACTAACATAGTAAACGGTTGCCGGCCCTTTGCCTTCCTTCGTGATGCGCTGCTGCCCCAGCAAATCAGCCAGGATTCGCTTCACGGTGGGGGAAGGAATGCCCAGCTTTTCGGCAACCTGGCCCGATTTGCAGCCGGGGTAATTGCTCACAAAAGCAAACACCGCTTTTTCACGCGGCGACGACTGCGTTTCCGTTTCGCGTACCGTCAGCTTCTGCAACAACTGCTGCTGCACCTTGAGCAGCGCATCAAAAAAGAAGGTGAGCCACGACGAGATGTTTTCGCCCGGCCGCTGCGTCTGACACTGTTGCAACTCCCGGTAATACTCGGTTTTGCGGCTTTCAATTTCGTGCTCCAGACTCACGTATTGAATCCAGACGTAGCCGTTCTGGAGCAGAAGCAGGGTGGCGAGCAGTCGGCTCAGGCGACCGTTGCCGTCCTGAAACGGGTGGACGCTCACAAAGTCGTAGCAGAACAAGGCGCACTTCACCAGCGAGTGCGTGGCCGTGTCGGCGTGGTACCAGGCCACCAGCGCACGCATGGCGTCCTCGGTGGCAAAACCCGGCGCGGTGGCCTGAAAAATCAGCTGCTTGGCGCCGTCCGGCCGCGTGGCCTCCACGGCATTGGAGTGCTGCTTGTAGTTGCCCCGGTGCCACTCGTCCTTGCGGCTGAACCGAAGCAGCTGCTTGTGCAGCCCCTTGATGCTATTCTCCGAGATGTCGATGTCGGCGTAGGACTCCGCAATCAAGTCCAGCACCTGAAAATAGCCCACCACCTCCTGCGAATCCCGGTCTTCGAGCTTGGTGATGTCCGTATTGCGCAGCAGCACTTCCACCTCCGCGTCGCTCATGCGCGAGCCTTCGATGCGGGTAGACGCGCCCACGCTGCGCACCGTGGCAATGGCCTTGAGTTGCTTCAGCGTCTGCCCCTCGCGCCGCTCAATGGCCGACCAACCGGCATCAAACCGGTCAAGTTTGCTCACGGCCGCCAGCAAGGCCCAATCCAGCGTCACTTCCACGGTATGCACACGCTCTATCATGCCCCGAAGATAAGCGCGCCGCCCCCGTCGTGATACGATTTGATACGATTTGATACGATGCTGATACGATAGGGCCGAGTGGCCCATGCGCCAGCCCCCGTGCCCCCGGTGCCGCCCAGAGCCGCTGAGGAAGTTGGGGTGTTTGGGAATTGCGCCCAGTAAGGGCGTGTGGGTGGTGCCTCGTTACGCAAAACACCCTGCTCTCCCGAGTTTGGGAAGGCAGGGTGTTAGGAAACAAATTGATTAAAAGCCACAGATTTTCAATGAATCTCGCCGCTTTATCAATTTTTGAAAAAGGGTTTTTACCAGTCGGATTTCTGTTTGCCTTTTTTCACAGAGGCTTCCAAACCCGCAATAATCTGCTGGGTTTCATAGTCCATGCCAGCCACAATTTTGCCATTGTAGCCTGTCCGTTTCCCTGCTTTGTAGTCAGCCAAGCATTGGTCATAGTTCACTGCATACGTGTTGGTTGCGTTTGCTCCACCCAGCATACTGGTGTTTCTGTTTCCGCCTGTAAAATTGTACATTCGATAACGAAATCTACCATCCTTAGCTTCCACACTCAACACAAAGGTCAGTGCCACTTCCGAAATATTAATACCGTTCACAAACTGATACTTGTGAACCCCTTTGCCCAGAATTTTGCCAGCATCTTTGTCATCGACTTGTAGCACATCTTTACCACTGACATAGTTGGAAACAAACCATTCGCGGACAGCTTGGTGGATGTCTTGTTTAGAAATGGCAGAATCCACTTTTATTATGCCTTCGTAATAAATGGCACCATCAGCATCCGTTGGCAGGGCAGCGAGACGTGCGGGATTTAGCTCTCCTTTTTTAACATAGTGCCCTGCGCCAGTAGGGTTAGGGTTCTGTGCTTGGCATTGCAGCACAGAACAAACGAGCAAACCTGAAAAACAAAAAGCGTTGAATATAAACTTGAACTGCATAAAAAGTGCAAAAAGGTAGGAGGATGCGGTAAAGGTAATGCGCTTTTAATTCAAATTATCACCATTCTGCTGGCATTGCCCGCCGACTTCAAACAGCGCATTCGTAATCTGCCCGCGCAAACAGTATTTCACCGTTTCATCAGCGCCGCGAAGATACACCGGTTTCAGCACCACCACTTCTGGCCGCATCCACCACCGCTTGCAGCGCCCCCAGCAGGGCCGGGAGTTCGGAGAGGAAAAAGCGTTGCTGGTCAAGGATGAATTCGTTGCCTTCGTATTTCAAAAAGCGCCATTCGATGCCCGTCGTAGAGCAGCCGTAGATGGTGCGGATGGTTTTTTTCTCCTGCTCATTCAGGTGGCGGGCGGCGATGAGCTGCTGGAGCAGCAGCGTTAATTCCTCGTCGGTTTCCCGGTAGCAGGTATCCACCACCAGAAATACCGGAGCCGTGATGAAATCCGGGACGCGGCCGAATGAGCAGGTGAAGCTATGCTTACTGCGTGGTTCTTGGGAGCTAGCAGATTCCGCGTCGGAGTAGACGGAAAAGGAGCGGTTGTTACGCTCACACAGTTCCAACAACACGGGCGTAACCAAACGCTCGGCTCGCGCCCGTTCATTACTAACTCCGACTCCTAATCCTACTCGGATTGATTGTCGCACCCAGTCAGACGGCTCAACCGGCTTCAACTTAGGAAACAGATTTTCCACCCGAAAACCCACTCGGTCCAGGGAGCGAAATTTCACCGTTTCCATCAACTGCCAATTACAGGAGTAGGGTGCAAGCCGGATGCTTCCAGCCGTTGCTTGATGTACTGCTGCAACTCCTGGAAACTCATATTTGCGGTTTCCTGCGAAATCTTGCTACGGATGTCGCGCATCATATTCACAGCATCGAAAGTCTTGGAGGCATTAGTCGTTTTCATAAGTCAGCAGGTCTTTGGGGCTACGGATTTCCAGCAGCTGATATCCCAGCCGCAGGTTTACCGAGTTGTAGCCGTGGATGCGTTGAATGTTTACGATGTGCTTGAAATTCCAACTGGCCAACACATCTACCCGCGCCAACGTTGCCAGGGCAATGTGGCGGCAGTCGGGCAGACTGGTTTTGCCAACCACTTTCTCGGCAATGTACTGCTTGGCGAGCGTTTCAGCTTCTTCCGTAAACGCCACCCGCTCAAAAAATCTGGCAGGGTAATCACCAAGCAAATCCCGAACGCGCGGCGGGGCATTCAGCAGTTCTAGGTCGAGTAAGTCGGACACCACGAAAATGAACTGGCCGCCCCTGAACTGTTCGAAAAACACTTCCGTGACGTCGCTAAACTCCTCATCGAAGTACCCGCCTACCACGGAAGTGTCGATATAAATTCTCGGCGTCATTCGTTCAGTCGGTTAAAATCCGTTCAACCGGCCGCCCTACATATTCCGCCGGTACTGCCCGCCGACCTCGAACAGCGCATTCGTAATCTGGCCCAGCGAGCAGTATTTCACCGTTTCCATCAGCTCGGCGAAGAGGTTGCCGTTGGCCACGGCCACTTGCTGGAGCTGCTGGAGGCGCGCCGGGGCCTGGTCGGCGTTGCGCTGGTGCAGCAGCTGGAGCATGTCGATTTGATACTGCTTTTCCTCCTCCGTGGCGCGGATGACTTCGGCCGGCACCACCGTAGGCGAGCCTTTGGACGAGAGAAAGGTATTCACCCCGATGATGGGGTACTCGCCGGTGTGCTTCAGCATCTCGTAGTGCATGCTTTCCTCCTGGATTTTGCCGCGCTGGTACATGGTTTCCATGGCCCCGAGCACGCCGCCGCGCTCCGTGATGCGGTCGAATTCGAGCAGCACCGCCTCTTCCACCAGGTCGGTCAGCTCCTCGATGATGAAGGAGCCTTGCAGCGGGTTCTCGTTTTTGGCCAGCCCCAGCTCGCGGTTGATGATGAGCTGAATGGCCATGGCCCGGCGCACCGATTCCTCGGTGGGCGTGGTGATGGCCTCGTCATAGGCATTCGTGTGCAGCGAGTTACAGTTGTCGTAGATGGCATACAGCGCCTGCAACGTGGTGCGGATGTCGTTGAAGTCGATTTCCTGGGCGTGCAGGCTGCGGCCCGACGTTTGGATGTGGTACTTCAGCATCTGCGAGCGGGCATCGGCGTTGTACTTGAGCTTCATGGCTTTGGCCCAGATGCGGCGGGCCACGCGGCCAATCACGGCGTACTCGGGGTCGATGCCGTTGGAGAAGAAGAAGCTCAGGTTGGGCGCGAAGTCGTTCACGCTCATGCCCCGGCTGACGTAGTATTCCACGAACGTGAAACCGTTGCTCAGCGTGAGGGCCAACTGCGTAATCGGGTTGGCCCCGGCCTCGGCAATGTGGTAGCCGCTGATGCTGACGGAGTAGAAGTTACGAACCTTCTCGGTGATGAAGTACTGCTGCACGTCGCCCATCAGGCGCAGGGCGAATTCGGTGCTGAAAATGCAGGTGTTCTGGGCCTGGTCTTCCTTCAAAATGTCGGCCTGCACGGTGCCGCGTACCTGCGTCAGCGTCCGCGCCTTGATGGCGGCGTACACCTCGGCAGGCAGCACGTCCTCGCCCGTCACGCCGAGCAGGAGCAGGCCCAGGCCGTCGTTGCCGGCCGGCAGCTCGCCCTGGTAGCGGGGGCGGGGTTGGTTTTTGGCGGCGTAAAGCTGGTCGATTTTCGTTTCAACTTCGGCCGTCAGCTCGTGCTCTTTGATGTACAGTTCGCACTGCTGGTCGATGGCGGCGTTCATGAAAAACGCGGCCAGCGTGGCGGCGGGGCCGTTGATGGTCATGCTCACCGACGTGCTGGGGTTGGCCAGGTTGAAGCCCGAGTAGAGCTTCTTGGCATCGTCGAGGCAGGCGATGCTTACGCCGGCGTTGCCGATTTTGCCGTAGATGTCGGGCCGCACGTCCGGGTCTTCGCCGTAGAGTGTTACCGAGTCGAAGGCCGTGCTCAAGCGTTTGGCGGGCAAGCCCAGGCTCACGTAGTGGAAGCGGCGGTTGGTGCGCTCCGGCCCGCCCTCGCCGGCAAACATCCGCGTGGGGTCTTCGCCCTCGCGCTTGAACGGAAATACGCCGGCCGTGTAGGGGAATTCGCCGGGGAAGTTCTCCTGCATGGCCCAGCGGAGCCGGTCGCCCCAGCCGGTGTAGCGCGGCACGGCTACTTTGGGTATGCTGTTGCCCGAGAGTGACTTAGTATGCGTCTGCACCCGAATTTCCTTGCCCCGCACCGCGTACACGTACTCCGGGTTGCGGTAGTTTTGCAGGGTGCTTTCCCAGTTTTCGAGGATGGCCTGGCTGTCGGCATCGAGGCGGCGGAGCTGGGTTTGCTTGTTCTTGCCGAACTCCGCCACGGTTTCGTCTTTCTTCTCGGCGCGGTAATGCGCTTCGAGCTTCGCAAATGCGCCAGCTACTTCCGCAATGTTGGCCTGCTCGCGCACGCGCTGGTCGTAGGCGCGGTTGCTTTCGGCAATTTCGGAGAGGTAGCGGGTGCGGTGCGGCGGGATGATGTAAATCTTCTCCGAATCCTCCACCGTCGTTTCGAGCTTCGAGGCGAAGGTGGCCCCGGTCTTGGTTTCCAGCATTTGCAGCACGGCCCGGTAGAGGCGGTTCATGCCGGGGTCGTTGAACTGCGAGGCGATGGTGCCGAAGACCGGCATCGTGTCGGTGGGCGCGTCCCAGAGATTGTGATTGCGCTGGTATTGCTTCCGCACGTCGCGCAGCGCATCGAGCGCCCCGCGCTTGTCAAACTTATTGAGCGCAATCACGTCGGCAAAATCGAGCATATCGATTTTTTCCAACTGCGTGGCTGCGCCGTATTCGGGCGTCATCACGTAGAGGCTGGCATCGGAGTGCTCGATGATTTCGGTGTCGGACTGCCCGATGCCGCTGGTTTCGAGAACGATGAGGTCAAAGTTGGCGGCCCGCACCACGTCCACGGCATCCTGCACGTACTTGCTCAGGGCGAGGTTGCTCTGGCGCGTGGCCAGCGAGCGCATATACACGCGGGGCGAGTTGATGGCGTTCATCCGAATGCGGTCGCCGAGCAGGGCGCCGCCGGTTTTGCGCTTGCTGGGGTCCACGGAAATGATGGCGATGGTCTTGTCGGGGAAGTCCATCAGAAAGCGCCGCACCAGCTCATCCACCAGGCTGGATTTGCCCGCGCCGCCCGTGCCCGTGATGCCTAATATAGGGGCTTGGGGGCTTAGGGACTGAGGGACTTGGTTTTTGGTGTTGGGTGTTGGGTGTTGGGTGGTGGGTGTTGAAGCAGCGGACTGGGGGAAACCAGCAACCAACTCCTCGCGCACCTTTTCAAATTCTTCGGGGAAATTTTCCGCCGCCGAAATCAGGCGGCCGATGCTGCGGGCATCTTTTTCTTTGACGTGGCGGGCTTCGCCGTTCAGGTTTTGGCCCGTCGGGAAGTCGGCCTGCTCCAGCAAATTGTTAATCATGCCCTGCAAGCCCATGGCGCGGCCATCGTCGGGCGAGTAGATGCGGGTAATGCCGTAGCCCTGCAGCTCGGCAATTTCGGTGGGCAGAATCACGCCGCCGCCGCCGCCGAAGATTTTGATGTGGCCCGCGCCGCGCTCCTTTAGCAGGTCGTGCATATACTTGAAGTACTCGTTGTGCCCGCCCTGGTAGCTGGTGAGGGCAATGGCTTGGGCATCTTCCTGAATAGCGCAATCCACGATTTCCTGCACCGAGCGGTTGTGGCCCAGGTGGATGACTTCGGCCCCGCTGCTCTGGATGATGCGGCGCATGATGTTGATAGCCGCGTCGTGGCCGTCGAACAAGGCGGCGGCCGTGACGATGCGGACGTGGTTTTGGAGCTTGTAGGGCGCGGTGGGGGCGGGGTGCATGGGGTGGAGTTTGGGGATGGGCGAAGGTACGAAAAACGCCCCGGCGCACGGGCGCTGGGGCGTTGGTCAGGCGGGCGCCGGGGCCAAAATCCTCACCCCCCAAAATGCAGGGCTGGCGACAAAAACAAGCGCCACAGCAGCAGCAGAATAACGCTTAGGCCCATCATGCCCCAGGCCACGCGGGTGTTTTTTGGGCCGCGCACCGTCGAGCCGAACAACTCGCTGAGGCAGCCCAGGCACATGGGGCCCACGAGTAAAATCATGGACAGTAGGCGCAGAAACTCGCTCAGGGCCAGGTCGGGGAGGCGGCTCAGGCAGATGATGCCCGTGCCATAGATGAAGGGCAGAATGAGGGTGTACATGACCATGCGGCGGCGGTTTTGGTAGCGCATGACGGTTTTGGAGTCGTGGGCCTGCAAAAAGGCCACGCCCCCGAAGTACCCCAGCACAATCTGGCCAATGCCGGCCGCGATGCCCACCAACACGTTGGGCACGTTGCCCATCTGAAACACCCAGCTCGGCACAAACCAGAAGCCCGACTGCGTAAAGTTGTCGGCCAGCAGCGCCCCCAGGCACAGGTTGAGGGCGTGCAGCGCTATCCAGAACACGAGCAGCTTGAACAGCCCCCGGCTGGCCCGCAGCCGCGCCCAGTACCAGGTGTAGGCCGCAAACGCGAGCAGCATACACACAAAAGGCCCGATGCCGTTGATGGCGATGATGGCCAGCCGCCACCACTCGTTGTCGGCCATGGTGTACACAATTTTGCTGGTGTCCCAGTTGCCGCGCAGGTGCAAGTACTTCGACAACCCGATTTTTACGAACTGATGCACCGCCCACACAAAGGTGTAGGCCAGCACGTAGAGCACGGTGTTGTTGAGAAGAGTCACGCGGAATTTCTCGTCCGCATCAATGGTCAAATCTTCGTAGTCGGTTTGCATCACGGCCTGCGTTAAGGAAGCGAAAGCACAAAACTAGTCTTTACTGGTTGTTTCTCAGTCGGCGTACAGGGCATTGCCGGGGCGGCGGCAGGGCCGGATGGTTAGCTTTTGCCGGGGTGCCGCCGTACCTTCGTAGCCTGAAAAACCGCCTTCTCGTGAAGAATATCCGTAATTTTTGCATCATTGCCCACATCGACCACGGCAAGAGCACCCTCGCCGACCGCCTGCTGGAATTTACTTCCACCGTGGCCAAGCGCGATATGCAGGCCCAGCTCCTCGACAACATGGACCTGGAGCGCGAGCGCGGCATCACCATCAAGAGCCACGCCATCCAGATGCAGTACCCCTACAAAGGGGAATTGTACACACTCAACCTGATTGACACGCCCGGCCACGTCGATTTCAGCTACGAAGTAAGCCGCAGCATTGCCGCCTGCGAAGGCGCGTTGCTGATTGTCGATGCTTCGCAAGGCATTGAGGCCCAAACGATTTCCAACCTCTACCTCGCCATCGGGGCCGACCTGGAAATCATCCCCGTCCTCAACAAAATTGACCTGCCGCACGCCATGCCGGAGGAAGTGACCGACGAGATTGTGGACCTCATCGGCTGCCAGCCGGAAGACATTCTGCACGCCTCGGGTAAAACCGGCCTCGGCATCGAAGCCATCCTCAACGCCATTTGCGAGCGCATCCCGGCCCCCGCCGGCGACCCTGCCGCGCCGCTGCAAGCCCTGATTTTTGACTCTGTTTTCAACTCATACCGGGGCATTGAGGTGCTGTTTCGCATCAAAAACGGGGTGATGAAGAAGGGTGACAAGCTCCGTTTCATGGCCACGGGCAAGGAGTACGGGGCCGACGAAATCGGCATCCTGGGCCTCAACCAGGAGCCGCGCCTCGAAATGGGGGCCGGCAATGTGGGCTACCTCATCTCGGGCATCAAGGAGGCCCGCGAGGTGAAGGTGGGCGACACCATCACGCACGTTGCCCGGCCCACGCCGGAGGCCATTCAGGGCTTCGCCGACGTGAAGCCGATGGTGTTTGCCGGCATCTACCCCGTCGAAACCACCGAGTACGAGGAACTGCGCTCGAGCATGGAAAAGCTCCAGCTCAACGACGCTTCGTTGGTGTGGGAGCCCGAAACATCGGTGGCGCTGGGCTTCGGTTTCCGCTGCGGCTTCCTGGGGATGCTGCACATGGAAATCGTGCAGGAGCGGCTGGAACGCGAGTTTAACATGACCGTCATCACCACCGTGCCGAGCGTGCAATTTCACGCCATCGGCACGAAAGACCAGCTCCTCACCATCAACGCGCCCTCCGAAATGCCGGAGCCAAACCTGATAAAGCTCATCGAAGAGCCGTTCATCAAGGCCCAGATTATCACGGCCGCCGAATACGTGGGGCCGATTATCACGCTCTGCATGGACAAGCGCGGCAT
Source organism: Hymenobacter sp. (assembly GCA_025362615.1). Taxonomy (GTDB): domain Bacteria; phylum Bacteroidota; class Bacteroidia; order Cytophagales; family Hymenobacteraceae; genus Hymenobacter. Next base: position 9,745 of record JANYFQ010000390.1, read on the forward strand.
CATCAAGGGCCAGTCGTACCTGACGAGCGAGCGGGTGGAAATGACGTTTGAGCTGCCGCTCTCCGAAATCGTGTTCGACTTCTTCGACAAGCTCAAAACCATCAGCCGGGGCTACGCGTCGCTTGATTACGAGCTGATTGGCTTCCGCGAGGCCGACATGGTGAAGCTCGACGTGATGCTCAACGGCGAGAAAGTCGATGCGCTCTCGGCCATTGTTCACCGCTCCAAAAGCTACGACTGGGGCCGCCGTCTTTGCGAAAAGCTGCGCGAGCTGCTGCCCCGGCAGATGTTCGACATCGCCATCCAGGCCAGCATCGGCCAGAAAATCATCGCCCGCGAAACCGTCAAGGCGCTGCGTAAAAACGTAATTGCCAAGTGCTACGGCGGCGATATTTCGCGCAAGCGCAAGCTGCTCGAAAAACAGAAAGAAGGCAAGAAGCGAATGCGCTCGGTGGGGTCGGTCGAGATTCCGCAGGAGGCGTTTTTGGCGGTGTTGAAAATTGACTGAATCTAAAAAGACGCGCCCTGCAAAGGGCGCGTTTTTCAATTATGCCGGAACGCGAGGTTGATTTTTCCGAACTGCACTCGGTGGTCCAAAAGCTGCATGGCTTGAAGGCATGGCGTAGTCGAGCCGGTAACTGCACAGGTTCCGTTTTTACTTTGGAATTCGGTGCGCGATTGGCTGAAGCGCCAGAACGGGGAGCATACGGCATTATGGCTCACTGCTCCTGGCGTGTAAGCAGAGGCGTTGATATTGTTTGCACTTGGCACCAAGACCCGGACAGTAAGCTTGCTCCCGGTCTCGAATTATTGCACGGCGGTATCGTGCAAAACGTGGCCTTATCTGGCTGGGGAGACTTGCGCTTGGAATTTGATAATGGATTTGCGCTGCACTTATTCGCCGATTTGTCCGAAGAGAATGATATAAACTGGTTTATTGCTAACGGTCGTACTTGCTATTCGTGGAGTACAGATTTTACGGTTTTGGTAGAGGAAAACTAATCTTATGCAAACACAGGCTCCCGCGCCCATCACGCTCATCGACGGCAAGCAAACCGCCGAGGACATCAAAGTAGAAATTGCCGCTGCCGTGGCCGCTCGTCGCGCCGCCGGCCTCAGGGTGCCGCACCTGGCCGCCATTTTGGTGGGGCACGACGGCGGCTCCGAAACCTACGTCCGCAACAAGGTGCTGGCCTGCGAGCGCGTCGGGTTTCAATCCACGCTGCTGCGCTACGAGGACGACCTGAGCGAGGCCACGCTGCTGGCCAAAGTGGCCGAGTTGAATGCCGACCCCGAAATCGACGGCTTCATCGTGCAACTGCCGCTGCCGGCCCACATCAACCCCGACAAGGTGATTGAGGCCATCGCGCCGGAGAAGGACGTGGACGGGTTCCATCCCATGAACATGGGCCGGATGGTGGCCGGCCTGCCCGCGCTGTTGCCCGCCACGCCCTCCGGCATCGTGGAGCTGTTGCGGCGGCAGGGCATCAAAACCAGCGGTCAGCACTGCGTCGTGATTGGGCGCAGCAACATCGTAGGGTCGCCGGTTAGCATCTTGCTGGCCAAGAATTTGGATACGGCCAATTGCACCGTCACCTTATGTCATTCGCGCACCCAGAACCTGGCCGCAATTTGCCGCTCGGCCGACATCATTGTGGCGGCTATCGGGCGGCCCGAGTTCCTGACGGCCGACATGGTGCGGCCCGGCGCGGTGGTGATTGACGTGGGTACGACCCGCGTGGCCGACCCCAGCAAAAAAAGCGGCTACGCCCTAAAAGGCGACGTACACTTTGCCGAAGTGGCCCCGCTGGCCTCGGCCATTACGCCGGTGCCGGGCGGCGTGGGGCCGATGACCATCGCCATGCTGCTGCTGAACACGCTGCGGGCCGCCAGCGGCGAAATATACCCCAAAGCCTAAAGCCGAGGCGGTTGGGCACTGCCCAAACAGCCAGGGCACCGCACACTTTGGTAACTTTTACCGGTGCGTCGTACTTTCACGGTTGTAACTAATACGCCAGCGCGGCCATTTATTTCTTTATTCTATCTGTTTCTCAATGTTTTTAGCTGACTCGTTGCCCATCCTCGAAGTACCGGTCTTAAAAACGTGGCTGCCCGTAATGGAGCAGTTTTATACCATTCAGGGCGAGGGGTTTAACACCGGGCGTGCGGCGTACTTCATTCGCCTGGGTGGGTGCGATGTTGGCTGCCACTGGTGCGACGTGAAGGAATCGTGGGATGCCAACGCGCACCCACGTTTGGCCATCGCCGACTTGGTGAGCGCCGTGCTGGCTCATCCGGGCCGTGAGGTGGTGGTGACGGGCGGCGAGCCGCTGATGCACGACTGTGGCCCGCTGACGGCGGCCCTGCACGCGGCGGACTGCCGTACCTGGCTCGAAACGTCGGGCGCTTACCCGGTTAGCGGCACCTGGGATTGGGTGTGCGTGTCGCCCAAAAAATTCAAAAGCGCCCGGCCCGATGTGCTGGCCGCAGCCGATGAGCTGAAAGTAGTGATTTTTAATGATTCTGACTTTGCCTGGGCCGAGGAACACGCGGCGCAGGTGCCGGCCCGTACGCGGCTTTATTTGCAGCCCGAATGGGGCCGGGCCGCCCGCATGACGCCCGCTCTCATTGCGTACGTGAAGGCCAATCCGCGCTGGCAAGTGTCGTTGCAGACGCACAAGTACCTCGACATTCCGTAGCTTGCGCCATGCTTTGCCCCGTTGTTCCGGCAACAGTCCTGCGCGGCTGGCTGGTAGCTCTATTTTTTTGCATTATTCCATTGCTGGCGCAAAGCCAGGGGGCTGCCCCGTTCCTGACCAACAACAAAGCCCGCAATCTGTACGACAAAGCCCGGCAGCAAAGCGGGGCGCGCGATTTTGTTAAGGCCATCCAGACCCTCAACGAGTTGAACGAGAAGTTTCCGTCCATCGGCGAAGCCTGGGTGATGAAAGGCTCGTTGCTGAAGGCAATGGGCGACAACCGCGCCGCCCTGACGGCCTACCGCGAAGGGTTGAGTAAAATGCCGCTTGACCCAGCCCGCGCCAGCCAGTACCAACTCCTCGGCGACCTGGCCCTGGGCTACGGTGACTACGCTACCGGGGCCTCGGCCTACCGCAATTTTCTGAAGGTAGCGCCCAAACTACTTAAGGGCCTGCCCGCCGTCGAGCGGCGCCTGCGCTCCTGCGAGTTTGCCCAGGAGGCCATGCGCCACCCCGTGGGCGAAGCACCGCAACGCCTGTCGGCTCCGCTCAATACCTTTAAGTATCAGTACTTCCCGGCTCTCACGGCCGATAACCGGTTTTTGCTTTTCACCGGCCGCCCGCAGGCCAGCAGCGGCGAAGACCTTTACGTAAGCCGGCAAGGGAAGGACGGCACCATGAGCGACCCGGTGCCCATTTCGCCCGCCATTAATTCGAGCTACAACGAAGGTGCGGGCACTATTTCGGGCGATGGTAAAACCCTGGTGCTGGCTTCTTGCGACCGCCCCAAAGGCGTGGGCAACTGCGACTTGTACATCTCGCGGCGCACCGGCAACAACTGGAGCCCGCCCCAAAACCTGGGTCCATCGGTCAATTCGGTCGAGTGGGACTCGCAGCCTTCGCTGTCGGCCGATGGTCGGACGCTTTATTTTACCTCTACCCGGCGCGGCGGCCAGGGGCAGGAAGACCTGTACGTGAGCACCTTGCAGCCCGATGGGACTTGGAGCGCGGCCCAGAACCTGGGGACGCCCGTCAATACGGCCGGCAAGGACATGGCCCCCTTCATCCACGCCAGCGGCACGACGCTCTACTACGTCACCGACGGGTTGATTGGCATGGGTGGGCTGGACGTGTTTCGCAGCGAAAAAAGCCCCACCAACGGTTTGTGGAGCGACCCGCGCAACCTGGGCTACCCGCTCAACACCTTCGAGAACGAAGCGTCGCTGTTTGTCAGCAGCGACAACGAGCGCGGGTTTTGCTCGCGCAGCCGGGCCGCGCAGGAGCCGCCCGGGGGCTACAAGCTCATCCGGGAAAAGCCCGTGGAATTGTTTGGATTCAGCGTTCCCAACCCCGTCAAGGCCCGCGAAACCAGCACCTACACCCAGGGCCGGGTGTTCGACGCTGTCACCCACAAGCCTTTGCGGGCCGAAGTGAAGCTCTACGACGTTGAGACCGATGTGCTGACGCAGTTCGTCACTTCCGACCCCGAAGACGGCGATTATACCGTCGTGCTCAACGAAGGCCACCAGTACGCCATGTACGCGGCGGCCGACAAGTACCTGCTTAAAAGCCTGAGCTTTGACTACAGCAATCAGCACAGCTTCAACCCGCAGGCGCTCGATATTTACCTGGAGCCGGTAAGGTCGGGCAAAAGCATGGTACTCAATAACTTGTTTTTCGATAACAACAAGTTTAACCTCCAGCCCCAATCGCGCACCGAACTCAACCGGCTCATTGAGTTTATGCGGCAGTACCGGGACGTACAAATCGAGGTGTCGGGCTACACCGACAACGTGGGCACAACCGAAGCCAACATGACCCTCTCGCAGCGCCGGGCCCAGGCGGTAACCGAGTACCTGGCCGGCCACGGCATAGCCGTCAGTCGCCTCCGCGCCAAGGGTTACGGCGCGGCCAAACCACTGGCCGACAACGACACCGAGGCCCACCGGCGCATCAACCGGCGCATTGAGCTGCACATTTTATAGGAGCATACCAGAAGAACCCCAGCCCGGCCGGGCCAGGCACCCGACGGGTTTTGCGCGGTCGCCGCGTTGCTTTACCTAAAGCAAGGCTTTAGAAAGGCAAAATACTTGTTGCATTTTTCAGGAAATTTGTAGTGCCTGCTTTAGCGCAGGCATTTTTTTTGCCTGAAGCTATGCTTTTTATAAATCAGCTATTTTATTGTTGATGAGGTATTTATAAAATACTGACAAAAGCTGCCAACCACAAAGCTGGCATAATTTCGTTGTTTCAGTCGGGGTCGAAAAAAGCAGTACGTTTGAATCGGCCAACACCCGCTGCCCGGTGGTTCGGCCGCTTTGTCAACATCACCTCAACCCCCTTACCCAACCAACCCCATGAAAAACATTTTTCTGGCCGCCTGCCTCGTGGCAAGCGTTGGCACTGGCCCCGCCATTGTGTTCGCCACCGATTCGGCCAGCCCCGGCCCCGGCGACCGCGACTACCCCGCCACGATGCAGGCCAGGGCCACTACGCTGACGCGGGCTTTGGCCCAACGTATCCACTTCAATGAAGCTCAGTACATTGCCGTGCGGGCCTTGCACCTGCAAATGCTGACCGACCGCCACGAAACGGCCATCCGCCTCAGCGGGGCCGATGCGGCCGAGCGCGACACCGAACTCGCCGCGTTGCAGCTGCGCTACGAGAACGACCTGAACGAGCTGCTGCGCCCCGAACAGCGCCTGGCCTACCACAACCTGCGCACCAATTTCACGGCGCACCGGCTGAAGTAAGTAACGGCTGTTACGCGGGCAATTCGAGCGTCTTGTGTTTCAGGTTGTTTCTCGTTGCTTGTTGCGTTAGTGCCTCAAAAACCGTCCAGAAACCACCAACAAGCAACAAGAAACGAGCAACAAGAAACAGCCCGCGTAACAGCAGTAGGTAACGGCTGTTACGCGGTTGGCGGCTGGCGCGGGGCTGTGCCCCGTGCCGAAGTGCCGCCGGCTTCCAGCCGGCAATCGTTGAACGATAATCGCCGGACGATTTCGGCCTGGGGTGCGGGGTTGAAACCCGCACCCCAGGCCGAAATTGGGTGCCTGTCCGCTGCCCATCGTTCAACGATTGGGGCCAGCGGCCCCAAAGTAGTCGGCACGGGCCTGGAGGCCCGCGCCAAACCGCCACCGCGCAACAGCAGTTACTTACTGCTGTTACGCGGTGCTTCAAACCCCGTGGGGGTTTGGGGCACTGCGTAACGTCAGTTACTTACTTGTCAATTCGGAACCCCAGGCCAAACTGAATCAGTGAACTCTCCACTGACTTTTGGTACGACACGCTGAAGGCCAGTGTTTCGACCACCGGGGCAATGTAAAAGCCGCCGCCGTAGCCGGAGCGCCAGCCGCCGGGCGAGGCCCCTTCGTAATAGACGCGGCCCTGGTCGTAGAAGCCAAACACGCCGTAGAAGAAGGGCAAAAACCCGTTTTTGACCTGTCCTAGGGCCAGGCGCAGTTCGGTATTGACGTAGACGCTGGCGTCGCCGGTGAAGCGGTTGCGGTAGTAGCCGCGCAGGTTTTCGCGCAGGCCCAGGCTGGTGAATTTGTAGAACGGAATGTCGGCATCGGCCCCGTAGTTGGCCGCTCCGCCGCCCTTGAGCACGAGCGTGAAGGGTAGCCCCAGCCGCGCTGTGCCGTAGTATTCAGCAAAGCCCTGGGTGAGGCCGAAGATGGCCCGGTTGCTGCCGCCGTTGAGCTGCCGGTAGCTCTCGTGCTGCGCCCGCAGGCG
>JANYFQ010000435.1 GCA_025362615.1 Hymenobacter sp.
TATCGGTGGAGTGAAGTAGGACATCGTCGGCCGTGAGTAGGATATTGCCGAAGTGAAGAGGCGTATTTTCGATTGCATGGGCCGTTTCGGCCACTCGTCGCCAACTTGCGCCCCTAATTCCGCCCTGTCCGCGCCCATGCAGTTCCCTCACTCCATTAAATCCGTCAAATCGGTGGTCAATGCCGCCGTCGTCGTGGCCGCGCTGGGCTACTTCGTCGATATTTACGACCTCATCCTCTTCAGCATCGTGCGGGTCAAAAGCCTGGGCGACCTCGGCGTCGTCGGCAAGGCCGCCCTCAAGGCCCAGGGCGAGTACCTCATCACCATGCAGATGGGTGGGATGCTGCTCGGCGGCATCCTGTGGGGCGTGCTCGGCGACAAGAAGGGCCGGCTCTCGGTGCTCTTCGGCTCCATTTTGCTCTATTCGCTGGCCAACCTCGCCAACGGCTTCGTCCAAACCCTCGACCAATACGCCTGGCTGCGCCTGATTGCGGGCATCGGGTTGGCCGGCGAGCTGGGCGCGGGCATCACCCTCGTCAGCGAAAGCCTGCCGCCCGACAAGCGCGGCTACGGCACCATGCTCGTGGCCACGGTGGGCGTGAGCGGGGCCTTGCTGGCCTACTTCGTGGGCGAGCACCTGGGCTGGCGCAACGCCTATTTTGTGGGCGGCGGGCTGGGCCTGGCGCTGCTGGGCCTGCGGGCGGGCGTGTTCGAGTCGGGAATGTTCCAGGCCGCCGTGGCCGCCCCCGGCGTGGCGCGGGGCAACTTTCTGAGCCTCTTTACCCAGCCCGCCCGGTTGGGCAAGTACCTGCGCTGCCTGCTGATTGGGGTGCCGCTGTGGTTTGTGGTGGGCATCCTCATCACCTTCGCCCCCGAGTTTGGCGAGGCCCTGGGGGTGCAGGTGCCGGCCGGGGCCGCGCCGCTCTCGGCGGGGCTGGCCGTGTTTTGGTGTTACCTCGGGCTGGTGTTCGGCGACCTGGCCAGCGGGCTTCTGAGCCAGGCGTTGCGGAGCCGCAACCGGGCCTTGCAGGTGTTTCTGGTGTTTTGCGGGGGCATGGTGGGCGTGTACTTGTTCGGGTTGAAGGGCGCTTCGCCGACGGCCTTTTACGGCGTGTGCTTCGCGCTGGGGCTGTCGGTGGGCTTTTGGGCGCTGTTTGTGACGGTGGCGGCCGAGCAGTTTGGCACCAACCTGCGGGCCACGGTGGCCACCACGGCCCCCAACTTTGCGCGGGGCTCGGTGGTGCTGCTGGTGCCGGCCTTCCGCTGGGCCGAAGCGCACCTGGGCGGCCGGCTGCCGGGCGCGGCGGCCCTGGGCGGCGCGGCCCTGCTGGTTGCCTTCTGGGCCGTGAGCACCCTGCCCGAAAGCTTCGGCAAAGACCTGGACTACGTGGAGGAGTAGGGCGGGCCGCTGCCCGGGGTTGAAACTACGTAGCAACGCAAGTATTAACACGTATAAGGGCTTGAAACACCAACTCCTTTTGGTGGTGGCGCGTAGGAAAAAAGTCTTGCCTTTTACGCCACGCCCATGCTCCTGCATTCCCTCACCGACGCCGCCGACGGCAGCAACTGCACCCTGCGCTACGAAGCCCAAAACCGCTGGCTCCGCGCCACCTGGCGCGGCTTCATCGACGCGGCCGAAGCCCGGCGCGGGGCCGTTTCTTACCTGGCCAACGCCGGGGGCCTGCACTGCCCGTACCTGCTCAACGACAACGCCGCCCTGCAAGGGCCGTGGTTCGACTCGGCCCGCTGGCTCGAAACCGTGTGGCTGCCCCACGCCCTGGCCCTGGGCCTGCGCTACGTGGCCCACGTGGTGCAGGCCGACACCCACGCCGACATCCTCACCCTGACGCTGCCCCCGCACCTGGCCGGTGCCCTGGAGCTGCAAATCTTCGACGACGCCCCTACTGCCGAAGCCTGGCTCCGAAGCTGCCAGCACTGCCCCGTACCTGCCGCCGCCGCTGGCCCGGATGGGGCTGGCCCGAACAGGACCGTGGCCCAACTTTAACGCCCCCATCCCGTTGAAGGGCCACAACGCACCCCGCGTTGCCGCTGGCTCACGCCTTCGCATAACCGCCCCCGTCATGAAAAAAATTATTGCCGCCGCTGCCCTGCTGCTGGCCTTCGCCGCCCCCCGCGCCCAGGCCCAAACCGCCCCCGCCACCAACCCCGACGGCACCCTCGCCGCCCCCGCTCTCATCACGCCCGAGCAGCAGCAGCAACGGGCCGACGAAGCCAAACGCTCCTACGAAGCCCAGCGCGAAACCACCAAAAACAACGAGCAGGCGATGCGCGACAGCAAAAACGCCATCGGCGACCAGCGCAACCGCGAGAAAGACCTCAAAAAAGAAGCCCGCGCCGCCCGCGATGCTAAAAATCAGCAAAAAGACCAGCTCAAAGCGCAGCGCAAGCAAACCAAGGAGGCCGCCGAGCGCGAAAAAATGGCCAAGCAGCAAATGAAAGAAGAGCGCAAGCGGGCCAAGGAAATGAAATAGCCCGCCCCGTGGCTGCCGGTTTTCACGCCGGCGGTTGCCTGAAAAAGCTTCGGCCTCCCGCCGAAGCTTTTTCTTTGTCGTAAGCTTGCCCCACCAACCCGCTACTTCACCACCCCACCAACCCATCAACAATGGCCGCCAAAAACCCTCCCATGCTGTATGCGCCGCACCACTTCATCCTGCTGCCCGCAGCCCTCGTCCTGGCCATTTACGGCATCAAGTGCTACCTCAACGTAGCCGGCGACAACGACCAGACGGCCCGTCTCTGGTTCACCGTCGCGGCAATGGCCGTCGTGAGCCTGGGCACCCTCGTGCTGTTGCGCCAGCACTACGCCCTCAAGCTGCAAGACCGGGTTATTCGCCTCGAAGTGCGCCAACGCTATTTTGAGCTGACGGGCCAGCGCTTTGCCGCCCTCGAAGCCCGCCTCACGCTCAAGCAAATCCTCAACCTGCGCCTGGCCGGCGATGCCGAGCTGCCCGCCCTGGCCCAGGCCGCCGCCGCCGAAAACCTCGACGGCAAAGCCATTCAGGCCCGCATCACCGACTTTCAGCCCGACACGATGCGCGTCTGAGGCTGCCCCGGCCCGCCTTATTTTTGCCCCCATGATTCTCTACAACGTAACCAGCGCCCTCGACGCGGCCATTGCCGAGGAGTGGGTAGCTTTCATGCGCGACACCCATATGCCCGAAGTCGTGGGCACCGGCTGCTTCATCAAGTCGCAACTCCTGCGCCTGCTCGATGAGGAAGACGGCGGCCACACCTACGCCGCCCAATACTACGCCGTCAGCCAAGAGCAGCTCGAAGCCTACCAGCAGCACTTCGCCCCTGCCCTGCGGGCCGAGATGGAAAAGCGTTTCGGGGGCAAGTACGCTGCCTTCCGCACGGTGCTGGAAGTGGTGGCATAAAACGGGTTTTCAACCCGTTCGTTGGAGCAGTGAAACATTCTGACTTGCCTGACGAACGGGTTGAAAACCCGTTTTACATAGCCGCTACCAGCACCGCCAGCCGCAGCGTCCAGGCCACGGTGCGGAGCCAGTTGGTGCGGGTGAGGCCATCGATGACGACGTAATCGTAGCCTCCGGCCGCCAGGCGGTTGTGGAAGGGTACGGAGATGAAAAACGTCGCGGCCCACACCGCGCCCACCAGCGCCAGGCTCCACCAGCCCGCCCCATGGGGCAGCACGGTGCGGCCGGCCCAGGCCAGCCACCCGGCCAGCAGCAGCTCCAGCACCATCAATGGCCCCACCAACGCCCCCATGCGGGCCGTGTGCGCGGCGTGGTAGCGGGCAAATTCGGCCTTGCCCACCAGCGCCAAACCAGGATAATGCACCAGTTGCACCGTCCAGATAAGGCCGGTAAGCACGGCGCACAGCACCAGGTTGGCAAGCAGAAGGCGAGGCATTGTTTTTTAATTGCTGAATTGTTGCATT
>JANYFQ010000446.1 GCA_025362615.1 Hymenobacter sp.
AGCATGGTAGCTAGTGTGCTGACTACCGGGGCCTTTCACGAAGACGGCTTTGCCGATATGTGCGACGGCTTCGGCGGGGGCTGGACGCGCGAAAAAATCCTGCTCATCATGAAAGACAGCCGCCTCGGCACCTACGGAGCCGTGGGCCTGGCGCTGCTAATGGCGCTTAAATTCAGTGCCTTGCGCGGGTTGCCAGCGGCGCAGCTACCGGCTTTGCTTGTCGTGGCCCACGCCCTGAGCCGCGCGACGGCCCTCACCTTCGTCTTCACCCACAGCTACGCCCGCGATGCCAACGACGACAGCGCCAAAGCCAAGCCCGTGGCCAAGAAAATAAGTCCGGCCGAGCTGGGCGTGGGCTTGCTGTTTGGGTTACTGCCTTTGATTGGGCTGATAATCTGGCAACAACAGCCGCTATTGCTGTTGGTACTGCTGCCGCTGGCCCTGCTGAAATGGTACTTGGGCCGCTACTTCGTGAAGTGGATTGGCGGCTACACCGGCGACTGCCTCGGGGCCACGCAGCAGCTGGCCGAGGTACTGATTTACTTGTTCCTGTTAGCCGTTACAAATTGGCAATGAGTAGCTTCCCGGTGTACCTCCTTCGTCATACCCAAGTCGATGCGCCGGGCATCTGCTACGGCCACCACGACGTGCCGCTGGCCGCCACTTTCGCCGCCGACGCGGCCACCGTGCGGGCCAATCTCCTGCCGTTGCTGCCCGCCGATGGCCTGGTGCCGCTGCTTTTCAGCAGCCCCGCCACCCGCTGCCGGCTGCTGGCCGAGGCTCTGCAAATTGGCCCCGCCACGCCCGACGAGCGCCTGCGCGAAATGCACTTCGGCACCTGGGAAAACCGCCCCTGGAACGACCTGCCGCCCGCCGAAATCAACCCTTGGATGGCGGATTACGAAAACAGTGCGCCGCCCGGCGGCGAAACCTTCGGGCAACTGCACGACCGGGCCGCCGATTTCCTGGCTTCGCTTGAAGTGCTGACGGCCCCGGCGGTCGTCGTCACGCACGGGGGCACGGTGCGGGCGCTGCTGTGCCACTGCCTGGGCATCCCGCTGCGGAATGCGTTTCAGGTAAACATTGATTTTGGGTCGCTCACCACGCTGCGGCGGCAGCACGGCCGCTGGGACGTGCTGGGCGTGAACGGGTAAGGACGCTGCGCTTGGAGTCTATCCAACCAAGCGGTGCGGGCGGCGGGTGCGGGCAGGCGGCTTTTCGCCGCCCGCCCGCACCGCCTCATTCCTCATTAAGCGAAGTGCGGGCTTACTTTTTGAGCAGGACGGCGTGGTCGGCGGTCATTTGTTCGTGGTCTTTCACGAGCTGCTCGTGTTCGGCTTGCATGGCCTGGTCTTCGGCCTGCATGGCGGCGTGGTCGGTTTGCATTTGGGCTCCGGTTACGCTGCCCGCGCCGTGCTTGGCTTCGAGTTCGGCGTGGCGCTTCAATACTTCGCCGTGGTGCAGGACGAGCGTCTTGTGCTTGGCGATGATGGCCAGGTGCTTCACTTCGAGGGCTTTGGCGGCCGGGGTATTTTCGACTTTGGCGGCCAGGGCGGCGGCGAAGACTTGGGTGTGGTCGGCTTCCATCACCGAATCGGCGGCTTCCATCGTGCGGTGGTCGGCCTCCATTTTCTGGTGGTCGGCCACGAGTTGGGCGTGGGTGACGGGTACGGCGGCCGAATCGGCGAGGGCCGTCGGGGTGTCGGCCACGGTGGTGGTTTCGGCGGGTTTGGGGTTGCAGGCGCTGTTGAGCGTCAGGAGCGTGGCGAGCAGGGCGGAGCCGGCGAGCAAGGTGTTTTTCATCGAATTATCGGGTTTTTGGTGGGACTTTTTAGTGGGGCGTTGCACACGCAACCTGTCAAAGGACGGCAGTAAACAATATAGCAGACGTGAAGTGCGCGGCGCAGGCCGGGGGCCTTGCGTTTCCATCAACTGGCCCTCATTCACCGTGCGGCTCCAGGTTGGGCAGCGGGGCGCGGTCGCGCACGTAGCGGTCGAGCCAGTCGTAGAGGAGTTGGTCGCGCAGGGGGCCGCCGCCGCGCAAGCCGTGGGTGCCGCCTTCGAGGAGCGCAAAGCGCACGGGCCTTTTCAGTTCGTAGAGTTTCCGCACCAGCTCCAGGGCCGGGCCGGGCGGGGTGCGCCAGTCGGCGGTGCCCGCCAGGATGAGCAGCGGTGTGGTGGGGCACAGCCGTTGGGGCCAGTACACGGGGCTGCGAAGTTCGAGTTGGCGCTGCTTGTCTTTCAGATAGTTGAGAATGAGCCGCTCGTATATTTCCTTCTCGAAGCCCGCGCCGTCCTTGCGCTTCAGGTTTTCAAAGGCACTGAGCACCCCGCTGTTGATGACAGCGGCCCGGAAACGCCGCTGCGAGCGCAGCACCTGCAAGGCATTCAGCCCGCCCCGACTGATGCCGTAGAGGCCGATGCGGCTGGTGTCGGCGCGGGGCAACTGGGCCAGCACGGGCAGGCAGTTGATGACGTCGAGCGTGTCGGCCCCGCCAAATTCGTCCTTGCCCCCGCTGCCCGGCGTACCGCGCAATTGCGAGGCCACCACAACGTAGCCGTGATTGGCGATGTCGGCCAACACGCTGGTATACACCATATCAATCTGCCCAAAATCCTCGTGGCCGCCCCGGCAGAAAATCACGCACGGGTACTGGCCCGGCTTTTTGGGCTGCATCACGAAGCCCTCTATTTTCAGCCCGCCGCTGCGGTAGGTAATGGCCAGGGTTTCGGTTTGCTCGAACACCTGCCGGTAGCCGGCCCACACCCGAATGCGCTGCGCCTTGAGGCTGTCGGAGTACACGACGGGCGTTTGCCGCACGATTTTGCCGTCCTGGGCGCGGGCGGTGAGGGTGAGGAGCAGCAGCAGGAACCAAAGGTTTTTCATGAGGATGTTTTGCAAATTGCCCTGGGTCATTGGGCGGTAATTGTTCGCGCAAAGCTCGCAGAGTTCGCAGAGTGCTTGACTGACCGTTTGGGCTTTGCGAACTCCGCGAGCTTTGCGCGAACAACTCACCCACGGCGCATCAGCGGCGCGGCACCCGCAACTCCGTGGCATTGAGCGTGTGCGTCCAGGCCACGTTGCCGTCGGCGTCGATGGCCTCGAAGCGGGCCGTGCGGGCGGCTTTGGGGCCGCCGACGGCCACGCGCACGAAGTTGTTTTTCAGCAGCAGCGTGCCGGGTATGCGGGCGGGGTTCTGCATCTCGGGGGTGCCCGAAATGTCGTGAACGCCGCTCGTGAGGCTCGAACTCGTCACGTCGTAGAGGGGGTAGAAACCGGCGGGTTGCAGGCGGATGATTTCGGAGAAGTGCCGGTCGCCGGTGAGGAACACCACGCCCGGTATTTGGTTGGTAATGATGAAGTTGAGCAGCTCCTCGTATTCGGCGGGGTAGTAGCGGAAGCACTCCTTGTCGGCCTTGGGGTTGAGCATTTGGCCGCCGGTGAGGACGAACTTGAACGTGGCCCGCGAGCTTATCAGGCCGTCTTCGAGCCAGCGGAGTTGGCGGGGGCCGTAGAACTCCTTGCGCGGGTTGGGGCGGCCGGCCACGGAGTCGGGCAGCTCGTTGGGGGCGCGGTAGCTGCGGTCGTCCATGAGGAAGAAGTCGGCGTCGCCGTGGCTCAGGCGCTGGTAGGTGCCGGGGTTATCGGGCTCGCCGAAGCTGCGGTTGGCCCAGTACTGGCGGAAGCAGTCGGCCGATACGTCGCGCAGGCCAAAGCTGCGGTTGGCGTCGTTGGGGCCGTAGTCGTGGTCGTCCCAGATGGCGTAGTTGGGGCGGGCGGCCAGCAGCGGTTGCAGCAGCGCGAAGGCCCGGTTGGTGTGGTAACGGTGCCGGATGCCGTAGGCCGACGTGTAGTCGGGCACCCGTAAATACACGTTGTCGCCGCCCCAGAGCATGAAATCGGCGGGCGTGTTCGTCATCGTGGCCAGGATGCGCGGGCTTTGGCCGTAGGGCTTGCCGGGGTAGTCGTAGGTCGAGTCGTTGAGGTAGAGGCAGGAGCCAAAGAGGAAACTGAAATCAACCGGCGTTCGCTGAAATTCGGGCACGGCCGGGGTGCGGAACGCCAGCGGGTAGGGCCGGGAAACGGACTTCCCGTCGAGCCAGATTTCGTAGCCGTAAGCCGTATTGGGCAGCAAGCCGGTGAGGGCTATTTTGAGCGGGTTGAAGGGCTGCCCCAGCGGCCCGGCGTAAGCGGCCTCGCGCCAGGGCGCGGCCGGCCCGCCGGGGCCGGGCTGCACCCGGTAGCGCACCGCCACCCGCCGCACCAGCGGGCTGACTTCGAGCCAGATAAGTGCGGCGCGGTGCGCCACGTCGCCCAGCATGGGGCCAGCGACGAGGACGGGCGGCGAGGCGGGTTGGGCGGGCTTTTGAACCGATGCGGTGGCCGCTTTTGAGGTGGTTTTCGGGCTGGTTTTCGGGCTGGTTTTTTGAGCGGATGCGGGGCCGCACCAAGCGGCGAGGAGCAGCAGTAGGGCAAGTTTTTTCATGCGAAGAAATGCGAATGGATGCCAAGCACCGCCGATGCAATGCCCCGGCCCCTCTGGCGGTTTCAGCCCGCCGGCTGGCAAAGCTGGCAGGTGCCTGAAAGCAAGTAATGGCGCCGGTCGGCCCGGAAGCCGCCGGGCAGCGCCACGGCGGGCACGGCCACCTGGCTCAGGCAGTAGGTGTGGGTGCAGGTGCCACACCGAAAATGTACGTGGTTGTCGAAGTGCGCTTCGGCCGAACACTCGATGGAACAGGCGGCGTAGCGGAGCACGTCGGTATCGTCGGGCACGCGGTGCAGCAGGCCGTGCTGCTCGAAGCTCTTGAGGGTGCGGTAAAGCGTGATGCGGTCGGTGGTGCCGGGGCCGATTTCGCGCTCGATTTCGGGGCCGCTCAGGGCGTAGCCCTTGCCGGCCACGGCGGCCAGCACGGCGCGGCGCACCGGCGTTTGGCGCAAGCCGTGGCGCACGAGGGTTTGGGTAATGCGGTCGGGAGGGGAGGGGAGTGGGGGCATGGGCGGGTGGTGGTGGGCGGCGGCGCAAAGGTAAGCCCGGACTTTTTTGTGCAACGTCGTTGCGAATAGGGGCGCGGCTAAATCTTTTACCCGTACTTTTGTAAACTGACTCCGTAAAGAGAGTTTAACCAAACGGCTCTTCGTTCCCGTGTTTCGCGTTTCGCTTCGTCCTTACCTGGCTATGGTGCTGCTGCTCTGCTTCGTGCGGGTGCAGTTGCCGGAGGCGGCGTTGCTGGCTTTGCATTCGCACACGCACACCGAACACGAGGAAACGCAGATGCCCGGTGCCGATAAGGGCAAAACGCTCATCGGGCAAAAGCACCAGCACTGCCACGCGGAGCAGTTGTTTGACACGCCGTTTCAACCCGCCGCGCCGCTGCGGCTGCCGGTGCCGGTGGCCGCCCCGCGCTATGTGGCGCTGCGGGTGGCCGCCCCGCTGGCCAATTCGGCCACGGCGTTGCGGGGCACGGCCCTGCGCGGGCCGCCGCTGGCCTAGCCCGCCGTGGCACGGCGGGCTGCTGCCGGCTCCCGGCTTTCGGGGAACTGCCGGCGCTGTCACGGCCGGCGCGAAGTGCTACTTCGTGCCCGCACAACCTCATTTTCATGCACTTGCACCTTCTGTGGCCCGCCGGGCTGCCGGGCGGGCGGCGTTGGGCCACGGGCCGGGGCATACGCCCGGCGCGGCCCACCCGGCGGCTGGCGGGTCGGGCGTTTGCACCGCATTTCTTTTGGCTGACGGGCCTGCTCGTGGCACTGGCAGCCAGTCAGTTGCCAGGCACAGCGCGGGCGCAAGCGGCCCCGGCGGGTGGGGCAGGCAGCACGAGTGGCGCGGCTGGCACGGCCAATGCCGCCTGCACCCTGGCCCTGGCCGGGCGCATCAGCGACCACGAAACCCGCGACCTGCTGCCCGGTGCCACGGCCCGGCTGCTCGAAACCGGCGAGGTCAGCCCCGCCGATGCACTGGGCAACTACCACTTCCACGTTTGCCCCGGCGTTTACCGCCTCGAAATCAGTTTTGTAAGTTACCGTACTGAAACCGTGGAAGTGCGCGTGAGCAGCTCCACGGTGCGTAACTTCCAGCTTCACCCCGATGCCGTGGCCCTGGGCGGGGCCGTGGTGCGGGCGGCGCGGATGGCTGCCCCCACCACGCTGGCCACGAACACGTTGAACGGCGCGGCCCTGCAAGCCACGCGGGGGCAGGCGTTGGGCGAGGCCCTGCTGAAGGTGAGCGGCGTGACGGCCATCCAAACCGGCCCGAGCGTGTTTAAGCCCATGATTCACGGGCTGCACTCGAACCGGGTGACGCTGCTCAACAACGGCGTGCGGCAGGAGGGGCAGCAGTGGGGGCAGGACCATGGCCCCGAACTCGACCCCTTCGTGGCCAGCAACTTAAGCGTGGTGAAGGGCGCGGCGGCCGTCCGCTACGGGGCCGATGCCATCGGCGGTGTCATCCTGGCCGAGCCGGCGGCCCTGCCCGACACAGCCGGCCTGAGCGGCGAGGCGCACCTGGTGGGCATGAGCAACAGCCGGTTGGGGGCCGCCTCGGGCACGGTGCAGGGCGGCAGCCGCCGCCTGCCGGGCCTGGCGGTGCGGGCCGTGGGCACCGTGCGCCGGGCGGGGCTGGCCGCCGCGCCGGGCTACCGCATCGCCAACTCCGGCCTGGCCGAATACAACTACGCCGCTACCCTGGGCTACCAGCGCGACCGCTGGGGCGCGGAGGTTTTCTTCAGCCAGTACAACGCCCAAATCGGCCTCTACCCGCTGCCCGAAAACGCCCGCGCTGCCCAAACCGACGTGCCCCGCGTGGCCCAGGATTTCACTTACGTCCTCAGCCGGGGCTACCAGGACTTGCAGCATTCGCTGCTGAAAATCAGTGGCTTTTACCGCCTCGGCGGGGGCTACGGGCGGCTGGCCCTCACCCTGGCCCGGCAGTGGGACTACCGGGGCGAGTACGACAAGTTCCGGCCCCGCAACGCCAACATCGCCGCCAAAAACCTACCCGAACTCGACTACCGCAACCTCACCACCACCGCCGAACTGCGCTGGGAACTGCCCATCCGCCGCACCCCGGCCGGCGAGCTGGGCGGCGAGCTGGGCCTGAGCGGCACCTACCAGAACAACACCTACCGGCCGGGTTCGCGGTATTTCATGCCCTTCTACACCGGGCAGGCGCTGGGAGCCTACGGCATCGGCCGCTGGCGGCCCCGCGCCGCCTGGCTCCTCGAAGCGGGCCTGCGCCTCGACCGCCGCCACCTCAACACCCGGCGGCCGACGCTGCCCGGCGGCGTATTTACGGTGGTGGAAGATGATTTTGCGTTTTTCACCCCGGCGGCCTCGCTGGGTACGGTGCTGGAAGCCGGGCCGCACCTAAGCCTGCGGGCCGACGCCAGCGTGCTGCGCCGCGCCCCGGCCCCCAACGAGCGAGCCAGCCAGGGCGTACACGGCGGCATTTACGAGGAAGGCTACGACATCACCCGGCCGCCCGGCACCGCGCCGCTCGCGCCCGAAACCGCCCAGGGCCTGAGCCTGACCGCCACGCTGCACGACAACCCGCGCTTCAACGGCGAAATCACGCTTTATCAAACGCAGTTCGAGGGCTACATCTACCAAACGCCGGTGCCCGAAGTGCTGACCATCCGGGGGCTGTTTCCGTCGTTCCGGTACCAGCAAACCGATGCCCGCTTCCGGGGCCTCGACGTGCTGGCCACCGCCCGCCTACTGCCCGGTCTGGTGCTGGGCC
The DNA here is from genome assembly GCA_025362615.1 of Hymenobacter sp. GTDB lineage: Bacteria > Bacteroidota > Bacteroidia > Cytophagales > Hymenobacteraceae > Hymenobacter. Next base: position 7,737 of record JANYFQ010000446.1, read on the forward strand.
TCAAGGCCGCCACCGTGGTCGAGCGCGACCTGAGCCGCGACGACTACCTCATCCTTGCCCCCGCCGACCGCGCCGAAGCCTGGCTGCGCTACGAGCTGCCGTTGCGGCCCGCCACCGCCACCGCCGGCACCCCAACACCCGGCCCGGCCCGTTTCAGCGGCTTTTACGCCCAGGCCGGCCCCCAGGCCGTGGCCCGCCAAACCCGCATCCCGCGCCCCGAAAACGGCCAGGACTACCAGGCCCCGCCCCCCGGCTACGTGCTGCTCAACGCCGAAGCCGGGGCCGTGTTCGGGGCCGCCACCCGCTACCCGCTCCGCATCGGCCTCAGCGCCACCAACCTGCTCGACGTCGCCTACCGCGACTACCTCAACCGCTACCGCTACTACCTCGACGAGCTGGGCCGCAACCTCACGCTGCGCCTGATGCTGCGCTTCTGACCAACTATTTTTTAACTTTTTACCTTCAACCAACTCCCCAAAAAACGACATGAAACGCAACCCCATCGCCCCCAAATACCTGGCCCTGCTGTTGCTGGCCGCCCCGCTGGCTTTCTCGGCCTGCAAAAAAGACAAAGAAGAGCCCAAGCCGGCCGACGACAACGAGCTGATAACGACGGTCGTTTACACGCTCGAAGCCCCGGCCGGCAGCACGGCTCCGGCCGTGAGCATCACCTGGGAAGACCGCGACGGCGACGGCGGGGCCGCGCCCGTCGTCACGGGTGGCACCGCCGGCCGCCTCACCTTGCAGCGCAACACCCTCTACACCGGCTCCATTCTGCTGCTCGACCGTACCAAAACCCCGGCCGATACCATCTCCAACGAAGTGGCCGACGAAGCCGACCAACACCTGTTTGTGTACCAAACCACGCCGGCCGGCCTGCTGAATATCGTTCGGACCGACCGCGACACCAACCGCCTCGAAGTGGGCCTCGAAACCACCGCCACGGCCCCAGCCGCCGGCACCGGCAGCCTCAAAATAACCCTGCGCCACCAGCCGCCCATGGCCAACGGTACCCGCATCAAGGACGGCACCTTCGGTCCCGGCGACACCGATGTGGCGGCCGATTTTCCGGTCACGGTGCAGTAGCGCGGGGCGGCAGTTGCCGCCGCATAGTCATGGGTGCTTCGGCACCGTAAGTTTCGCCTGGTTTGGTTTTGGAGAATTTGTGGGAATGCCTCGGCCGTTGGTCGGGGCTTTCTTGCGTTTGGGGGGGAGGACCATACCAAATAAGTGGCATGAGGTGTTCGACGTAGGGCGCAACGTCGGCGTGAGGGTGATGCCGCCAGGGTTTCGGTGAGGCGGAGGCGTAGCTTGCAACCTCACAGGGGCTCCGTAGCTCCTCGGAGTTCTTCTCCTTGCTGATTCTTGTCATGAAAAAAACGACTCATTCGCGTTGGCCGCTGGCTTTTCCAAAACTCATTGGGTCGTTGCTGGCCATCGGTGCAGTGCTTGGCCCGGCCACGAGCCAAGCCCAAAGCCCGACCCTGGACCCGTCGTTTCAAACCCCGACGCTCTACCAACCCGCCAGTGTGCGGGGCGTGGTGCAACTGGGCGACGGCTCGCGCATAGTAGCGGGCAATTTCAGCCGCGCCGACGGGCAGCCCGCCAACGGCCTGGCCCGCTACCAACCCGGTGGCCAGCCCGATGCTGCCTTCAACGCCCGCACCCAGGCCAATACCTGGAAGGTTGAAACCGTGGCCGAAGCGCCCGGCGGCAAGCTGCTGGTGCATTTCGAAGGCCTGGCCCAGGTGAGCGGGCGCACCTGCGCCGGCCCGGTACGGCTGCTGCCCAACGGGCAACTCGACACCGCCTTTGTGGCCCAAACCATCTACTATCAGATGTACGCCCTGTTGGCCCAGCCCGACGGCGGGGCCTTGCTTGGCGGGCCGCAGGGCATGGTGCGGCTCTTGCCCACCGGGGCCGAAGACACCACCTTCACCCGCCGCTACGGCAGTGCCTTTGCGCGGGGCGAGGTGGAGGTGCTGGCCCGGCAGGCGGATGGTAAAATACTGGTAGGCGGCGACTTCGAGGAAGTGCAGGGCCAGCCCCGCAACGGCCTGGCCCGGCTGCTGCCCGGCGGGGCGCTCGATGCCAGCTACCAGGCTGTTTTGCCGCGCTACGCCTGGGTGCAGGGCCTCACGGTGCAGCCCAGCAGCGGGAATTTGCTCTGTACTTACCGGCCGCCCACCGCGCCGAGCCTGCCCACGCTGGTGCGCCTGCAAGCCGCCACCGGGGCGCTCGACGCCACGTTTCGGGCCGACCCCGACGTGTCGGTCCAAGTCAGTGGCCACGGCGGCAAGTGGCCGCTGGTGCAGGAGCAGCCCAGCGGGGCCATCGTGGTGGCAGGCACGTACCGGCCCGCCGCTAACCAAAGCATCTGGCAGGCTTTCGTGACCCGCCTCACCGCCACCGGCCGCCACGACCCGACCTGGCAAACCACGGTGTCGGCCACGGGCAGCATCACGGCCAACAGCCTGCAAGCCTTGCCCAACGGGCAGGTGCTGGTGGCTTCGGCCCAGTTGGCCCCCTTCGTCAGCGGTCGGCCCAACGGCAATGTGGTCCTCTTTGATGCGGGCGGGGCCGCCAACAACGGGTTTGCCCCCGGCCTCAATGCACCGGGCAGCCTGACTAGCATGGGCCTGCAGGCCGATGGGAAAATTGTCATCGCCGGGGCTTTCACCGCAGTAAATGGCCAACCCCGGGTGGGCCTGGCCCGCCTGTTGCCCAACGGCACCGTGGATGCCACTTTTGGCAGCGGCTGCCCGTTGTATTACATCCCCATTTCGGGCCTGGGCCTGGGCAGTGGCATCTTCGACCCGTACGTGGTGGTGCAGCCCGACGATAAAATCGTGGTAGGCAACCTGGTTGCTACTCCAAATACGTTTGCGGGGGTGCTGCGCTTGCTGCCCGGCGGCTGCCCCGACCCCGCGTTCACGCCCGGTTTTAATAGCAGTTTGATTACTTCGTTGGCAGTTCAGCCCGATGGAAAGGTGTTGGCGAGCGGGCTGATGATTCTGACCGGCGGCGGCGTTTCGAACGGAATAACCCGGCTTACGGCTACGGGCAGCATTGATGCCACCTACCAGCTTCCGGCCAGCATCAACGGGCAGTTTTCTACCCGCATCGCCCCGCAGCCCGACGGCACCTCGCTGCTGCTCGTGCCCACGGCGGCGGGCATTGCGTTGCAAAAGTTCGGTGCCACCGGTACGCTGGACCCCACCTACCCAGGCCCTACCCTTGTGCCTGTGCCCGGTTCGGGCGCAAGCGGCGGCACCACCCGCGATGCAGCGGGCCGCCAACTTGTGTTTGGCCTGCACGGCGGCATCGGCAGCGTAATTTCGCCCGGCGTGGCGCGGGTGCTGCCCGGCGGTGCCCCCGACCCCACGTTCCGGGCCGCGCTCCTCAATGGCCCTGCCACGGCCGTGGCCGCCGTAGCCGAACAGCCCAACGGGCGCATCCTGGTTGGGAGCGAAGACGGCGCAACCCTGCAACGCCTGCTGCCCGACGGGCGGCCCGATGCCTCGTTCGACCCCGCGCGGGGCCCCCAAAACGGTGCGGTGCGGGCCATTGTCGTACAGCCCAACGGCGCTATCCTGGTGGCGGGCAGCTTCCAGCAGGTGGGCACCCAACCCCACATGGCCCTTGCCCGCCTCCTCGACCCCAACGTCCTCGCCATCGCCTCTGCCCGTGCCCCGGCCAGCCTCGCCGCCTGGCCTGTGCCCGCCCACGGCCAGCTCCACCTGGCGCTTGATGCCGCCGCCCGCCCCCAACAAGTGCAATTGCTCGACGGCCGGGGCCGCGTGGTGCTCACCCAAACCACGTCCCAGCCCGAACTCACGCTCAATACCGCCGCCCTGGCCCCCGGCCTCTACCTGCTGCAAGTGCAGTACGCCGGGCAAACCGTGACCCGCCGCGTGGTGCTGGAGTAGCGCCTGCCCGCCCGTAGCGCGGGTTTTCAACCCGCGAGCCCCCAATCTTCACTCCCCAAAACCGATAAACTGCCCGCGAGTACAATATTTTTCAGCCCAAGTAGGATACTTTCCATGCCAAGCAGCGCATCGTGCCCCGCGAGTAGCATATTTTTCGGCACGAGTAGGATATCGGTGGAGTGAAGTAGGACATCGTCGGCCGTGAGTAGGATATTGCCGAAGTGAAGAGGCGTATTTTCGATTGCATGGGCCGTTTCGGCCACTCGTCGCCAACTTGCGCCCCTAATTCCGCCCTGTCTGCGCCCATGCAAGCTCCCCAATCCGCTAAATCCGTCGATAAATCTGTTCAATCTGTGGTCAATGCCGCCGTGGTTGTGGCCGCCCTGGGCTACTTCGTCGATATCTACGACCTGATTTTATTCAGCATCGTGCGCGTCAAAAGCCTGGGCGACCTGGGTGTGGTGGGCAAGGCTGCCCTCAAGGCGCAGGGCGAATACCTCATCACCATGCAGATGGGCGGGATGCTGCTCGGCGGCATTTTGTGGGGCGTGCTCGGCGACAAGAAGGGCCGGCTCTCGGTGCTCTTCAGCTCCATTTTGCTCTATTCGCTGGCCAACCTCGCCAACGGCTTCGTCCAAACCCTCGACCAATACGCCTGGCTGCGCTTGGTGGCCGGCATCGGGCTGGCCGGCGAGCTGG
>JANYFQ010000457.1 GCA_025362615.1 Hymenobacter sp.
CTGGTGAACGGCGGCACCGAGCCGCTGCTGCTGGGCGAGGGCGTGAGCACGGACGACGGCCTGCGCGGCCGTTGGCCCCGCACGGCCATTGCGCCCGGTCAGCGCTTCGCCATCGAAGGCACGTTTGACCCCAAAAACCACCGGCGCGGCAACTTCGTGAGCCAGTTGCAAATTGAGAGCAACGCCCGCACCGGGCGGGTGCTGCTCACGGCGTTCGGGCTGGCCCACGCCCCCGGCGAAAACCCGTATTACTACGCCACGGCGGGCAACGGGGCCACCATTCCGGGCAAGTGGGGCTATATCGACCACACGGGGCAGTACGTGGTGCAGCCGCAGTTCGACTGGGCCGGTGAGTTTCGTAACGGCCTGGCTACATTCAAAAAAGACGAACTGTGGGGCTACATCGACCGCACGGGCCGGGTGGTGGTGCCGGCGGTGTTCAAGGTGAACGACCATTACGAGAACGGCTGCGGCCGCGTCACGCTGGTGAGCAGCGGCAAGGAGGGCCTGCTCGACACCGAAGGCCGCTGGCTGCTGCCGCCCACCCACCAAAAGTGCGGCCCCGCCTTTTACCAGGGCCGGGTGGCCGTGCGCGATGCCGGCCGCTGGTACGTCGTGGACCGCAAAAACCAGGAAGTGCCGCTGCCCCTCAACCCGGCCATCACCTTCCTCAGCCTGCGACCCGATGGCACGATGAGCTTCGAGAAGAACAAAAAATACGGCCTGCTTAACCCCGACGGCCGCGAACTGCTGCCGCCCCTCTACAAGAGCATGGGCAGCGAACTGGCCAACGGTGCCCGCGCCTGGAGCGGGATGACGGTGGTAACGCGCGACGGCAAAGACGGGGCCATCGACGCGCAAGGCCGCCTCGTGGTGCCGTGCAAGTACATCAAGCTCAGCTATTTCGCCGAGGGCCGGGCCATCGGCACCGTCGCCGAAGGCAGCCACGAGCTGATTGACACGCAGGGCAAAGTCATTCAAAAGCTGAAAGGCTACGAGGACGCGGGCTTCTACTTCAGCGAAGGCCGGGCCGTGGTGCTGCGCAACAACCAGCGCGGCTACATTGATGGCGCTGGCAACGAGGTGGTTGCGCCGCAGTTCAATTCCTACGTGTACTACCATGAGGGGCTGGCCTACGCCGGCAGCGGGCAACAGCAAGGCTACATCGACCGCGCCGGCCGGGTGGTCATCGCCGGGCCGTTTGCCGATGCCAACAACTTCGCCGAGGGGCTGGCCGCCGTGAAGGGCGACCCCGCCCGCCCCGCCAGCGCCCTGCCCCCCGACCCCGACGTGCTGCGCCCCGCCGCCGATGCCCGCAGCAGCACCTTCGATGCAACGCGCCCGCCCGACGAGACCAACGGCCTGCCCCTGGCCCCCACCACCGAGGCCCTGGCCGTACCCGACGGTGCCCGCCCCGCCGCCGAAATAGCCGCCTTGGCCGGTCCCGGTCCGTATGCCGCCGCCGCCGCTGCCGCCGCCGCTGCCGCTCCGCCCGTGGCTCGCGCCGCCCCCGCAAAAGAAGCCGCGCCCGCTGTGGCCGATGCGCCCATCGTGCCCGCCCCAGCCGCGCCCGAAGTGCCCGCCGCGCCCGCAGCGGTGGCCCCGCCCGTGCCCGCCGCCCCCGCCGCCGCGCTACTGGTCACCTGGACGGGGCGGGTGCTGGATGCCCAAACCAAGCAGCCGCTGCCCACGGCCGTGGTGTCGGTGAGTGCGGTTTCTGGCTCCCCGACCGCTGTCGGCAGCTTCAGCTACCCGTTGCCGGTGGGGGCGGCTTTTACCTACGACGCCCGGCTCGTCGGCTATGTGCCCGCCAACGGCACCCTGACGCTGCCCGCCGCCGGCCTGCGGCAGGACATTCTGCTCGAACCCCTCAAAGTAGGCGCGACGGTGAAACTCGACAACATCAACTTCACCAAAGGCTTGTTCGACTTGCTGCCAGCTTCGTTTGCGGCCCTCGACAAGCTGGTGCAGCTCATGCAGCAGTACCCGGCCATGACCATCGAGTTGCGCGGCCACACCGACAACACCGGCGACGCCCAAAACCCGCGCCCCAACCAAGTCCTCAGCGAGCAGCGCGTGGCCGAAGTCAAAAAGTACCTCGCCGCCCACGGCATTGCCGAGGGCCGCATCGGCGGCAAGGGCTTCGGCGGCAGCCTGCCCATTGCCAGCAACAGCCAGGAGTTCACCCGCAAGCTCAACCGCCGGGTCGAGTTCAAAATCACGCGGTTGGAGTAAGGAACCCCGACATTCGAGGTTGCGCGGTTGGCGCGGGACGCAAAACCCAGAAATGTTAGTCTGGGTGTTTCTGATGTTGGATTTTTGGTGTTAGGTGAAGGGGGAAGGGAATGGAAGAGGGCTCAACAACACCCACAACACCCAAT
>JANYFQ010000463.1 GCA_025362615.1 Hymenobacter sp.
TACCTCGGCCTCGACGTGCATGACGCAGGCTACAAGTACCGCGTGTTCGAGCCGGGCATGGTGTACACCTGCGAGCCCGGCATCTACATTCCCGACGAAAACCTGGGCATCCGCCTGGAGAACGACATCCTCCTCACCGCCACCGGCAACGAGGATTTGATGGCCAATATCCCCCTGCAAGCCGACGACATCGAGCGCCTGATGCGGCGGTAGCGCGGGTTTTCAACCCGCGCGTCAGGTCGTCTTCCCATCAACTGCCCTCGGCGCACGGGTTGAAAATCCGTGCTACCCGCCCCCACGTGCGGGTTGAAAACCCGCGCTACCGCGTGGCCTGCACCAATTGCGGCAGGTACTTGCCCAGCGCGGCCACCTGGGCTTGCGTAAAGTTGCCCTGCACACTCACCAGCACGAAGGAGTCGGCCACGTCGGGCAAGGCCCCGATGGCGGCAAACTCGTCTACCTTGTCGCCGCTGCCGCGCGTCGAAATCTGGTAGTTGCTGCCCAGGGCCGAGCCGCCGCCCAGCGCCTGGTACTTCTGGCCCGCCAGAATGCCGGTGGCCTCGTCGCGCAGCCCCTGCGCGGCCAGCATCCGCGCCCCCACCGTAGTGGGCGCAAAGCTGATGACCCGCGCCGCCCGAATGCCGGTAATGGCGTTAGTCAAATCGGACCCACCCAGCAGCTTGGCGGCCTTCACCAGCGCCAGCCGCTGCAATAAATCGGCCGACCACTCGGTGCCCTTGAAGCCATCGCGGCCCTCGTATTTGGCGAAGAAGGAAGCCACCGTGCGGGCCGGTGTGCCGGGGCCACCGGCGCGGCAGCCGGCCAATAGGAGCAGCAGAAAGAAGAAGGGAAGGCGGAGGGATTGGCGCATGGGGAAGGGGGTAAATAATTAAAGTTCTGGCTACGGCTGCGGCCTGCAACCTACCGCTACTTAAGGTCAAGCTTTTTGATGCGCGAACTTATTGCACCGGTGTTGCGCTGCAATAGGTTCGCAATGGAAGAAACGCTTTTCTTACCGCCCACCAGTTCTCTTAAACGCTGGTCGTCGGCCGGTGTCCAGGGCGCGTAAGCCTGTTGGTGAACCTGCCTGATTGCCTCAACAGCGTACGCTTTGCCGGGAACAGTGGCGGGTGGCTTTACGGCGGTTGGCCGCACAGTTGTCGCTCGTTTCGTTGCGGCTCTGCAAGCAACAAAAGCATTTATCAGCTTATCGACAAAATCAGGCAAATCTTCGGCGCTGACATTGATTTCGCGCTGCTCAGGGCCGAATTCAGTTCTCACCAGTTCGGTCATTTTCAAACTCAGCGCTTGAGTTGAACTCTGGTTGATGATGAAGGAGTAAGTACGGTCGTTTTTGACCAATACTTCGCTGTGTGTGAAGCTGTCAGCCATTATTGCAAGCCCGCAGGAAATTATAGTTTTCGTTCCTCAATGACGGCATCGCTGAGCGAACCGGGCACGTCGGCCAGAATCCGGCGACTTTCGGCGAACGAAAAATCGGAGAAGTGGAGCCGCTTGCGGGGCGGCGGCGCCACGTCTTCCAAAAAAGTGACGATGACCTTGACGGGCTTTTCGGAAGTGAATTCCTGCTCCAGCACAAGGACACCGTTTTGGTAGGTTCCGGCGACTGCTAACATGATTTTGGGCGGTTGAAATGACGGGTAAATGTAGGGTTGGCGGGCCGTTGGCGCGGGGGTACAACGGCTCAAAACGCCACCGCGTTCAGAAAAAACACCAGCCGGTCGGGGCCTTTGGCGGGGCGGATGCGCTGGTAGCCGCTGGCCACGAACCGGCTGCCAAACCAGGGCAGGAGGTCGTTTTGTTCGGCTTCGATGATTTTTTCGGGCAGGTTGGCGCCGTTGGTTTGCAGGGGCACGCGGAGGTCGTCGGGGGCAGGGGCGGTGCCGTTGATGAGCTTGTAGCGGATGTGGTCGTCGTCGTCGAGGTAGGCCAGGGCGAGGCGGCCGTCGGGCAGGGGCTGCACGCGCACGGCTTCTTCGAGGTCGTAGCGGCGCAGGTCGTCGGTCACCAGCACGTTGTCCCAGATGAGGGTGCCGTGGGCGTCGAAGCCGCACACCAGCGCGTGGGTGGTCTGGTAGCCATCGAAGACCCGCGTGTTGGGGTAGCCCGCGCCATTGGCGGCGGGCGCGAAGCCGCCGGCGCGGCCCAGGCCGGGGCTGTAGCCGTAGCTATTGTAGCGGTAGTGCGGGAAGTACGCTTCGGCCACGAGCACGTAGCTGCCGTCGGGGCGGGGCAGCAGCTCGTGCAGCAGCAGGCGGTAGTGCCAGCGCAGGGCGGGCAGGGCGCGGGCCAGGCGGCGGGCCGTGCGCTGGCGCAGGCGGGCCTGCCGGCTGGGGGTGAGGTAGTCGAAGAAGTGCTTGAGGTTGAGAAAGTCGTAGAAGCGCAGCGGGGCGCGTTGGCCGTCGGGCACGGCGCGGAGGTCGGTGGCAAACAGGCCCTGGGCGTAGGTGGGGTCGCGGAGCGAGTAGGTGCCGGTGAGCAGGCGGGCGGCCGAGTCGCGGGCCGGCGCGAGCTGGGCCGTGATGAGGCTGCGGTCGCTTTCGGCCTGCACGTACTGCGAGTGCAGGAGTTGGCCGTTGTTGGACAGTTGCTTGAGCAGCAGGCGGCTTTTGCGGCCGTTGGTCTGGCTCACCACGTACTCGGCGCGGCGGTGGGCGGCGTCGGTGGCGAAGGAAAGCTGGGCGGGCAGCGGCTCGTACACGGCGGGCAGGTAGCGCATCTGCCCGGTGGGCACGTCGAGCAGCAGGGCCGTAACGTGCTGCCCGCCGGCCAGCAGCACGTTGGCAAACAGCCGCCCATCGAGCGCCTTGAGGTCCACGATTTCGCGGCTCAGGCGGGTGTCGAACTGCTGGGTGCGCACGGCCCCGCTGCGGCCGTCGTAGGCCACGGCCCACAGCCGGCCTTCGAGCCGGTTGGAGTAAAACACGCCGAACACCGTCTGCCCTTCGGCGCAGCCCCTGGCGTAGCGAAACTCGGGCGGCACCGGCACCACGCTTTCGCGCCGCAGGCGCAGGTGCTGGTCGTAGTGCTGAAACGTGAATTGCCGGTCGGCCTCGCGCCGCGCATCCTGCCCCACAAGCAGCACCACCGAGCTATCGGCCGCCAACGGCTGCACATGAACCTCGCTGTTGTAGCTCTCCAGCTTCAGTTCGACGCGGGCCGTTTGGACGGGCGCACCCGGCGGGGGCGGCGGGGGCGCGGGGGCCGGCCGGCGCTGCGCGGTGGCCGGGGCCGTGCCCAGCAACAACAGCAGCGCCGGCAGCAGCCGAAGCCAGCGGCAGCCAGCCCCAAAAAGCAGAAAGAAACGAGCGTTCATGCCTCAAACGAACAGCGCAGCGGTAGGCCGGGTTCGCAACGGTAAGGTACGGCAAAAAGCGGCCGATGACCTGGCCCGGCCCTTGCAGACGGTGAGATAGTGAGAGGTGAGAAGTGAGACGGTGAGAGATGAGACGGTGAGATGGTGAGCCGAAGGGCGGACTCAAACCATCTCACCTCTCACCTCTCACCTCTCACCATCTCAGAGGCCCCCAAGCTGGGCAATCAACGCAAATTCGTCGGGCCGCAGGGGCAGCACCGACAGCCGCGACTGCCGCAGCAACGCCAAATCGGCCAGGCGTTCATCGGCCTTGATAGCCGCCAGCGGCACCGGCCGGGGCAGCGCCTGCACCGGCCGCAGCGCCACCGCCACCCAGGGCGACCCGGCTTCGGCCGTGGCATCGGGTGCGGCCGGGGCCGCCACCTCGGCCACGCCCACCACCGCCTTTTCGGTCATCGAATGGTAAAACAGCACCTGGTCGCCGGGGCGCATGGCGTTGAGGTTGTTGCGGGCCTGGTAGTTGCGAACGCCGGTCCAGTCGGTGCCGTCGTCGGCCAGAAATTGCGCCCAGGAATAAGCTTCGGCTTCCGATTTTACGAGCCAGTAATTCATGGGCAGGGGAAGAATAAAAAGTGGGCCAGCCGGCCGGCGAAGCTACAACCCCGCGCCGCCCAAACAGCACCGGCCCGGCAAACGCAAGGTTTGTCGGGCCGGGGAACATGGTTTTTCAACCCAAAAACTCAGCGGGCCAATTGCAACTCGGTGCCGCTGATGCTGACAACTTGTTTCACCTGGGCCGCGCCGCCGGTGGGGTAAAGGGTGAGGGCTTTGTCTTTCAACGTCCAAGTGCCAGTTGCGCTATCGTGCGAAGTACAATCGACCGCCCAGGACGAGTAGTTACCATCAGCGGCAAACATATACTTAAAATGACTGCCGCGCTGCGGCTCGCCTTGTGGCCGAAACACTTCGGTGCTGCCGGTGCTGGCGCTGCCGATGCGGAACCACTCGCCACGCGTGAGGTCGGTCACGCTGGACGGGGCCGGGCCGTGGCAACCCTCCTTATCGTGGCGGTCGAAGCAGCCCGTCAAAGGCAAGGCCAGGGTAGCAAGTAGCGGGAGCGTAGAGGCGAAGCGCATAAGAAAGGTAGTTGAAGCCAGTGCGGCCAACCCGGCCGTTTTTGCCGCAGCAAGATACACGAAATTTATTCAAACAGCAGTCGGCGGCGGCTGATACTCAGCGCCGCCGCAGCAGCAGCACGTTTTTTTTCAGCGAAATAATATCAAGGGTGTAATCGGGCTGACTGCCATCGGCCAGGTGGATGCGGAGCCGGGCCGTGCTCGCCGCCGCCGTCCAGGTGCCGGGGCGGCCGAGCAGGCCATCGGTGGGGGCAATGTCGAACTGCTCGAAGCGCCCATAAGCCCCGATGCGAAACCCCGTGCGCCCCCGCGCCGGCGGAAACCGGTAGGCGCGGGGCCGGTACACGAGCGTGTCGCCCCGGTTTTCTTCGTGGGCGTTCAGCCAGGTGCCCTCAATGCCGGCCAGGGTCGGCGGTACGCCCGGTGCCCCGGCCGGGGCCTGCGGCTGGCAGGTAGCAGCCAGCAGCAGCACAGAAGGAAGCAGAAACAGCGGCAAACGGCCCATGCGGGAGGTGAAAAAGGTTTTTTTTGACTTAGAACTTACGCACTCGACCCAACCGCGAAGCGGTGCCATGTTGGTAGTCAGGCTCTTTGTTATGATTCCGAACCGCAAAGCGGTGGCACCTGTCAGGGGCGGGAGGTGTCACCGCTTCGCGGCTTGGAGCTGACTCCCATGCCATTGCCACCAACATATCACCGCTTCGCGGTTCGGTGGAGTGCGTAAGTCCTGTGATTGAGTTTCGGGAACCGCCCTAAGTTGAAAGACAAGCCAAAGGCGCTATCGGTCAAGCACCAACGGCGGCCGAAAGGTTTCGGCCGCCGCCGCCCGCCTTACGCCCCGGCCGGCTTTGCGGCCAGGCCCGCTTCAAACTCCTCCAGCTTTTTGAGCGTGGCCGCAATGTTTTCGGTGAAGCAGACGATGACGCTGCCCTCCGGGGCCGTGGCCAGGGCGTGGTCCATGGCCTCCATCTCGTTGGGGATGTAATGGACCGGCAGTTCCGACTTGTCGAGGCGCAGGCCGCGGGTCATGATTTCCTGCAGGAACTCGGCCGACTTGCCGCGCAGGTCGCGGTCTTGCCGCAAAATCACCTCGTCAAAAATCTGGCCCGCGATGCGCGAGAAGCCCAACGTGTCCTCGTCGCGGCGGTCGCCGAGGCCGCTCACGATGCCGATTTTGCGCGTCGCCGGCGTGGCCCGCATAAACTCGGCGAACTTGACGATGCCCGCCGTGTTATGGGCGTAATCGACCAGCACCTCGAACTTCGGAAACTTGTAGGAGTTCATCCGGCCCGGCGTTTTGGTGGCCGACGGCACGAAGGTGCGGAGCGCAGTTTTGATGTCATCCTTATCAAAACCAGCCAGATAGCCGGCCAGGGCGGCGGCCAGGCTGTTCTCGATGTTGAAGCCCGCCCGGCCCCCAAACGTAATCGGGAACTCGGCCGCCCGGTCAATCCGCAGCTTGTAGCTGTTGCGGTAAATCGTGACGTAGCCTTCCTCGTACACCGCCGCCACGCCCCCGGCCTCGACGTGCTCGCGGATGCGCGGGTTGTGCTCGTCCATGCTGAAAAGCGCCACCCGGCACTCCAGCCCGCGGGCCATGCCATACACCAGGTCGTCGTCGGCGTTGAGCACGGCCCAGCCGTTTTT
>JANYFQ010000494.1 GCA_025362615.1 Hymenobacter sp.
CGGCCAAAAAGCCGCCCGCCCGCCCGCGCCCACCCCCCAACGCCCCGGCAGCGGCGCTGCGGTAGCATCAGGTGGTGATATATCGGGAAAAAAGCGTAGCTTGCGGGGGCATATTACCTCCACTTTACCGCTTTTTTCCGATGACCCACAAAACGTACTTCCAGAACTTCTTTCTGGCCCTCGCCGCCTCGCTCTCCGACGACGATTTCCGGGCCTTTGCCGAGGCCGCCCTCGCCAACCTCGATAAGGACGGCGGCCACGCGGCCGAGGCCGATTTCCTGCGCCAGCAGGTGGCCGACCTCCGCCAGCAGCACCAGGCGCGGGGCGTGGTGGGCGGCAAGGTGGCCAGCGCCGCCGTGTTGCAGGCCGCCAGCCGCAAGTTCCTCAAATGGGCGCAGCTCACCAACACCACCAAGGTGTTTCCGGCTTTTCCTGACCGCACCCAGCCCGAGCGCATCGCCATCCTGCCCGGCGGCATGGACTACCTCTACCAGGCCGACACGAGCAACATCGTGGAGCGGGCCAGCTACTACCTCACCAAAATCAGCCAGACCTACGGGGCCCAAACCAAGGTAACGGCCGCCGAAGCCACCGCCCAGCTCGCCCTGCTCACGCAGGCCGGCACGGGCAACGCCACCGGCAAGGCCGACACCAAAAAGGCCGCCGCCGCCCTCGACGCGCAAGAAATCGTGGTGTGCGGCGGCCTCTACCGCGCCTGCACCGCCCTGCTGGCCCGGCACTGGCAAGCCCCGCTGCAAGCCTACGCCTTCTTTCCGTTTCCCAACACCGCCGGCGGGCCCGAGGACGGCAACCTGCCCGCCCTGCCCACGGGGCCGCCCACGGCCTGAAAAAGCCTCAAAATTGCACTTTGATGCGATAAAATTCTCTGCCGAGGGCAGCGGCAACGGCCGGAGCCCTCGGCAGAGTTCTGCCGAAGGTCCGGGCCACGGCCGGGGGCTTTGGCAGAACTCTGCTAAAGCTTCGGGCCGTGGCCGGGGCCTTCGGCAGCCGTCTGCCGAGGGCTCGGGTGACGGCCGGGGCCTTCGGCAGACGGCTGCGGGGGGTTCGGGGCTGGGCCGGGGGCTTCGGCAGGGGTCTGCCGGGGCGGGCGGGGACGGGAGTGTTTTGGGGACGGGGGCGGCCAGGGTAGTTGCGTTTCTTTTCTTCCTTTCTTTCTCCCCGGCCGGGGGCTTCCGGCTGCTTCGCTGATGAAAAACTTTGACGTTGCCGCGCCCCTGGGGCGCCGGGTGGCCGGCCTGGCGCTGGCGGCCGGGCTGGCCAGTGGCCCCGTCCTGGCCCAAACGCCGCTGGCCGGGGCAGGCTTGCCCGCGTTCTGGCAGTGGCAGAACCCCCGGCCGGTGGGCGTGAACCTCACCGACGTGGTGGCCCCCAACGACTCGGTGGCCTACGTGGCCGGCAACGAGGGGGTGCTGCTCAAAACCACCAACCGGGGCCGGAGTTGGCGGGCCTTGCCCCTGGGCACCCCCACCGACCTGCGGCGCGTGAGCTTCGCCAACGCCCAAGTGGGCTGGGCGCTGGCGGCCATGCCCTACGGCAGCCGGGGCGCGCAGGTGCGCCGCACCACCGACGGGGGCCTGACCTGGACCACCCAAACGGTGGGGGGCATCACCGTAAATGTGACGGGGATGCTCGACGTGGTGGCCCGCTCGCCCACCGATGCGCTGGTGCTGGTAGCCATTAACGGGGCACCCATTCTGTACCGCACCACCGATGGCGGGCTGACATGGACCAACGTGCCCACCAACATGCTGGGTACGCTCACGAAGGCCCGCTTGCAATTTACTTCACTGACTGTGGGGTACGCCACGGTCGAAACCTTTTCGTTTGGCGGAATAAGTAGTAAGTTGATGAAAACGGTGGATGGTGGCGCGAATTGGGTGGACATCACCCCCAGTTCCGAAACGGTAGCGGCCACCAGTTTCGTGTCGGGGCAAATCGGGTGGACGGCGGGGGGCGATGCTGGCAGCGCCGTGCCCAACTGCTACACCACCGCCAACGGCGGCAGCACCTGGCAGCCCCGCGACATTGGCGGCCCCGGTTCGTTTGTGGGCCGCCCCACCTACGGACTACAGCAGGTGGCCTTTGCCGATGCCTTGAGGGGCATCGCCATTAGCAGCTCGGATGTGTATATGACCAGCAACGGCGGCCTGACCTGGAGCCGCAGCCCGGATTTGTTCGATACTCCCTTGCAATTTAACCGCCTGTGCTTACGACCTTCCGGGGTTGGGTGGCTGGTGGGCAATGGCGGGCGGATGGCCAACACCGCCGACTTTGGCCTGACCTGGACCTACCGAAGTCAGTCGCTAGACGATTTCAAGAACTACAATACAATCAGCCAGCTCCAGGCCTTCGAGCCGGGCTACGCCTGGGCGCTCATTGGCGACAACGCCGTTTTTGGGGCCGGGCTGGTCAGAACCAGGTGCCGGGGCGAGCCCTGGCACCGTCAGTCCACGGGCCTGCTGCCCACCAACGTGCGGCAGGTGCGCTACCGCGCCCTTTACTTCGCCGACCGCGACACGGGCCTCGTGCAAGTCAACACCTACGACGGCCTGACCAATACCACCGCCGACCTGCTGCTGCACACCGCCGACGCGGGCCAGACCTGGACCAACACGCCGGTGGCGCTTTTGCCTCGAACGGAAGCCGTGGCGCTGGCCTTTCGGGATGCCCGCCGGGGGCTGCTCTTCACCGACCGCCGGCAAACGCTGCGCACCACCGACGGGGGCCGCACCTGGCAGCCCCGCGCCACCGGCGCAGTCCACCCTATCTTCGCCGCCACCTGGGCCAGCGCCCAAACCGTGTACGCGCTGGGCGACTCGGCCACGGCCCTCAAAAGCACCGACGGGGGCCTGAACTGGCAGCCCCTGCCCGCGCTCAGTGCCCTGCTGCCCATGTCCAGGCTCGACCGGAGTACCTGCGGCCTGGCCTTTGCCACCCCGCAAACCGGCATTGTGGTGTCGGGTGCTGGCTTGTATGGTTATCAGCGCACCACCGACGGCGGGGCCACCTGGACTACCCTGAATTTGCCCAATATCGACGGGCAGGTTGTTATTCCAACAAATGTTTCGTTCACAAACGCCACCGACGGCTGGATGCTGGCCTATGCCAGCAGCGGCAATTTCGTGTTCACTACCCGCAATGCCGGCCTCACCTGGGCGGTGGCGGCGAAGGTGAGTAACGGCAACAACGTCGAATTCCCCGCTGCGGTGGGGGCCTTTGTGGACCGCTACAACGGCTACACCGGCGGGGCCAACGCGGCGTTGCTGCGCTACTCCGAGAAGTTTTTGCAAGCTGACACGCTGGCCAGCCAGCGCCGCAGCTACTGCGCCGGCGACGTGCTGGCCCTGGCTTACACCGCCACGGGCAGCCTCAGCGCCAACCCCGCTGATTACCGCATTCAATTGTCTGACCTGCGGGGTCGGTTCCGGCCTGGCCAAACCACGACGCTGGTACCCGCGCCGGGCAGTGCGCTGGGCCAATTGCGGGCCACCCTGCCGCCGGGCCTGGCCCCTGGCAGCCGCTACCGCGTCCGCGCCGTGCTGGCCGATGGGACGCTGCTGGGGGCCGACAACGGCCGCGACCTGCTCATCACGGCCCCCGTGCCGCCCGCCACCCTCACCCGCCTGCCCGGCGGCCCCCTGCAAGCCGCCTTGCCGGCGGGCACCGCCGCCCCCGCCCGCTACGAGTGGGAGCGCAACGGCCAGCCCGTGCCGGGGCAGGCCGGCGCTCAGTTCCCGAACCCCACGGCGGGCAGCTACCGGGTGCGGGCCTGCTCGGCCGGCTGCTGCGGGCCGTGGTCGGCGGCCACGGTGCTGGCCACGGCCGCCCAGGTGCTGGCGGCCCAGGTGCAGGTGTGGCCCAACCCCGCCCCAGCCAGTGGGCCGGGCCTGACGGTGACGGCCCCGGTCGGGGCCACGCTCACGCTGCTTAATGCCCTGGGGCAGGCCGTGGGCCCGGCCCTGGCCGTGGGCACGTCGGGCCGCTTGCGCCTGCCCACGGCCGGGCTGGCGGCGGGGCTGTACGTGCTGCGGGTGCAGGCCGGGGCCGCCGGCACCGTCAGCCGCCGGCTGGTGCTGGAATGATGGGGTGCGGACGGCGGCGGCGGGGTGTTGGTTTCTTGTTTGCTTTTTCCTTTCTTTCTCCCCGGCCGGGGGCTTCCGGCTGCTTCGCTGATGAAAAACTTTGACGTTGCCGCGCCCCTGGGGCGCTGGGTGGCCGGCGGGATGCTGGCGGCTCTTTCCTTCCATGGCCCGGCTCAGGCCCAAACCCCGGCCCTGGCCAGCACCGTGCCCGCTGCCGGCAGCAGCGGCGTGGGGCGCTACGCCGTCGTTCAGGCGCAGTTTGCGGCCGCCACCCCCATTGGCAGCGCCTCGGCGGCGGGGCTGAAGGTGTTTTCGCGCCAGCGGGGCGGGCAGCGGGCCGGCACGATGGGGCCGGTGAGCGCGGGCAACACCGGCCTCAGCTACAACCCCGGCGCGTTGGGGGTGGCCTATAATTTCCAGGCCGGGGAGGAGGTGCAGGTGAGCCTCACGCCAGCCGTGGTGAGCGCCGGGGGCACCCCGCTGGCCCCGCCGGCGGTGTTCGCGTTCACGACCGAGACCGACGGCAGCGGGCGCGGCAACTTCCGGCCCGGTTCCGATTTGTTTCTGGGCACCGGCATCGGGGCCGTGGTCGTGGCCGACCTCGACGGCGACGGCGACCTCGACCTGGCCACCGCCAACCAAAGCACCGCCACCGTGACCACGGCCCTGAACACCGGCCCCGGCACCAGCATCTTCGGCGGCGGCAGCACGGTGGCGGTGCCCGGCGGCACCCGCACCCTGGCCGTGGCCGACGTGGACAGCGACGGCGACCTCGACCTGCTGGCCGTGGATGCCTCGACCACGGCCACGCTCACGGTGCTGCGCAACAACGGCAGCGGCACGTTTGCCCTCGGCCCCACTACCACCATCTACAACAACCCCACCCACCTGGCCGTGGGCGACCTGGACGGCGACGGCGACCTGGACGTGGTGGCCGACTCCGGGCAGGGCTACCTGGTCAGCATTCGCCTCAACGACGGCACCGGCACCTTCGACAACCCGCCCTACCCCGGCGGCATTGGGCCGGGGGGGCAGCCCACCTGCCTGGCCCTGGCCGACGTGGACCACGACCACGACCTGGACCTGGTGGTGGCCGTGACCTCGGGCAGCAGCACCGCCTCGCTGGCCGTGCTCCTGAACGGCGGCAACGCCAGCGGCAGCAACACCGGCGTGTTTGGCGCCCCCACCCTGGTGCAGCTGAATATGTCGGTGGCCAGTCTGACCGTGAACGACCTCAACGGCGACGCGGCGGCCGACGTGGTGCTGGTGGGCAACGACAACTTCAGTAGCGGTGCCCCGACGACGGCGGTGCAGTTCAACAACGGCAGCGGGAGCTTTGGGACGGGTGTGCGCTTCGGCTGCGCCCCCGACCCGCAGGCCGTGGCCCTGGGCGACGTGGACGCCGACGGCGACCTCGACATCGTCACGCTGGGGGGCAACCCCGTGGCCGGCACGGCGGGCAGCCTCTACACGTATTTCAACAGCCCGACCGGCTTCAGCAACGCGGCCCGCCGCACGGCCGCCGTGGGCAACGGGGCCATTGGCCTGGCCCTGGCTGACGTGGACCACGACGGCGACCTTGATGCCTTGAGCGCCAACCAAAGCGCCGGCACGGTGAGTGTGCGCCTGAACGGCCCTGTCGTGCCGCCGACGTTGCGCGTCACGCTGGGGCCACCGGCCACCGGCACCGTGTACGCCTCGGGCAGCACCTACACTTTTCCGGTCACGGCGGTGGGCGGCAGCGCCCCGCAGGCCGATTTTTATGTGGAAAACACCGGCGACGACCCGCTCACGCTGGGGCAGCCGGGCACCGGGGCCGGCACCGGCACGGCGGGCGTGCAGCCAGGGCTGGGCAGCAACTACGGCAGCGGGTCGCTGAGCGTAGCGCCGGGGCAGTCGCTGCCGCTGGCCTTTTTCTACGGGGTATATGGCCCGACGGCGGCGGGGGCGGGCACCTTGCAGGCCACTTTCAGCACCAACGACCCCACCCAGCTTGCCTACACGCTGACGATGGCCGGCAGCACAATGGCGGCCCTGCCCGACTTGGTGGTGAACAGCCTTGTGCAGCTGCCGGGCACCATTAGCTACGGCGGGCCTTACCGCAACGTGACGGTGACCAGCACCGGCTATTTGGAGTTGGCCACCGATTTGGAAGTGCGCGGCGCGATGGTGGTGCAAAGCGGCGGCTACTTCAACACGGGCAACGCCCCCGCCGGGGGCACTGCGTACGCCGTTACCGGCACCGGCACCTTTCGCCTCGAAGACGGGGCCACGATTGCCGTGCGGCAGGCGGCGGGCCTCGGGGCCGGCGGGGCAGTGCAAGTGAGCGGCACCCGCACCTTCGACCCCGGCGCTGCTTACATCTACAATGCTTTTCCGCCCACGGCCCAGCAAACCGGCGCGGGCTTGCCCGCGCAGGTGCGCCGGCTCATCGGCGGGTCCAACGGCAGCCCCCTGACCCTGACCCAGCCGGTGGCCGTGACCGAGCTGCTGCGCGTGGGCGATGGCGACGTGCTGACCAACGGCCACGCCCTCACGCTACGCTCCGATGCCAGCGGCACGGCCGTGCTCTGGAACGGCGGCACCGGCCGCGTAGTGGGCGATGCCACCGTGGAACGCTACAACAGCAGCCCCTACCGGGGCACGGGCTACCGGCACTACTCGGCCCCCGTCAGCAACGCCACCGTCGGCAGCCTGGCCACGGCCGGCTTCACGCCGGTGGTGAACCCGGCCTACAACACGGTGGGCAACACCGTGCGGCCCTTCCCCACCGTGTTTGCCTACGCCCAGGATGTGGTGTTTGACCACGGCTGGTATTCGCCCCTGGCCCTGACCGACCAGCTGGTGCCGGGCATTGGCTACACGGTGCAGCTTCCGGCCAGCGAGAAGGTGCGCTTCACCGGCCCGCTCAACCAAAACCTGCTTTCGGTGGGGCTGGCCAGCAACACCGACCCGGCCGGGGCCTGGTACCTGCTGGGCAACCCCTTTCCTTCGCCCATCGACTGGGGCACCCTCACCACCGGCACCGGCTTCCAGGACAACCTCACCAATGTGGGCACGGCCGTGTACGTGTTCGAAGCCAGCGGCCCCTACACCGGCACCTACCGCACGGCCGTGGCCGGGGTGGGCGGCTCGCCGGTCATCGCCAGCGGGCAGGGGTTCTTCGTCCGCACCGCCCCCCCCGGCCAGCCCTTCTACGGCTTCAGCCTGTTCAACCGCAACCGCGTCACCACCTTCAACGCGGGCAACAACACGTTCCACCGCGCCGCCGAAACCCGCCCCCTGCTCACGCTGGCCCTGCGCGATGCCGCCGGGGCTTCCGACCCGGCCAGCATCTACTTCACCCCCGCCGCCACCTCCGCCTTCGACCTCACTGCCGATGCCGCCAAGCTGCCCAACACCACCGGCCTGAACCTGGCCACCCGCCTGGGCGGGGCCGACTACGCCATCAACGGCCTGCCCGTGCTGGGCACCGCGCCCCTGGTGCTGCCCCTGACGGTGCAAGTGCCGGCCGCCGGGAATTACGCGCTGGCCGTGGACCGGCTCGTGAACTTCGCCCCCGGCACCGCTTTGTATTTGCGCGACGCGCTGCTGGGGACCCTCACCTTGCTCACGGCCACCACCCGCTACGCCTTCGCCCTGGCCGGCACCAGCGCCCCCAGCCGCTTTAGCGTGGAGTTCCGGCCGGCCGGGGCGCTGGCCTCGGCCGCGCAGGTGCTGGAAGCCCAGGTGGCGGTGTGGCCCAACCCGGCCGCCGGCAGCACCGGCGTGACGGTGGCGGCCCCGGCCGGGGCCAGCGTGGGCTTGTGCAACGCCCTGGGGCAGGCCGTGGGGCCGGTGGTCGTGGTGGGGGCGTCGGGCCGCTTGCGCCTGCCCACGGCCGGGCTGGCGGCGGGGCTGTATGTGCTGCGGGTGGGCACGGCGGCGGGCAGCGCCAGCCGCCGGCTGGTGCTGGAATAGCGGCCTGGCGCTTGCCCGAAATTGCTGCGCTGCGCTTCTTGTCCTTCTTTTCCTTCCTTTCCCCCGGCCGGGGGTTCCGGCTGCCTTTCTGATGAAAAACTTTGACGTTGCCGCGCCACTGGGGCGCTGGGTGGCCGGCGGGATGCTGGCGGCTCTTGGTTCCATTGGCAGCGCCCAGGCCCAGGGGCCGACGTTTGTCAGCCTCAGCCCGGTGGCCAACGCCGCCAGTGCCGCGCCCACCGGCCTCACGGCCCAGTTTGGGGTGGCCCCGGCGCTGGCCCCCACCGCCGGGCAGGGCCTGAAGGTGTTCAGCAGCCAGCGCGGCGGGCAGCGGGCGGGCCACAGCGGCACCGTGAGCAACCTCACCAACACCCAGCTGCGCTTCACGCCCACCGGCTACGACTTCCGGCCCGGCGAAACGGTGCAGGTGAGCCTGACGCGGGGCATCATTGAGTCGAGCTTTCGGATGGCTCCGCTCACCAACCCCGCCGTGGTGCAGTACACGACTGCTACCGGGGGCACCGGGCGCGGGGCGTATTTGCCCGGCCCCGACGTGCCCGCCGCCGCTAACCCCAACTACGTGCGGCTGGCCGACTTCAACAACGACGGCCACCTTGATGCCCTGGTGTTCACGGGCAGCTCCCTGGCCGCCGCCTTGCACCTGGGCACCGGCACCGGCGCGTTTGGGGCGGGCACGGCGCTGCCGGCGGTGGGCCTGTACCCGAGCGGCACCCTGGCCGTGGGCGACCTGGACAACGACGGCGACCTGGACGTGGTGCAATCCGACGGCGGCAGCAGCGGCACCCTGCAAACGCTGCGCAACAACGGCAGCGGCACCTTCACGGCCGCGCCCGCCACGGCCGTCAATTTCGGTGCCCAGCGCCTGGCCCTGGGCGACATTGACGGCGACGGCGACCTGGACGCGGTGCTGAACGGCGAGCAGTCGGGCCTGGTCAACATCCGCCGCAACGACGGCACCGGCGTATTCGACAACCCCAACTACCCCGGCGGGGTGCAACTGCCCAACCTGCACAACGTAATCGACGTGGCCCTGGCCGACGTGGACAACGACTACGACCTGGACATTGTGACGCTGGCGGGCCAGGGCAACGCCGGAGCCATGTCGGTGGAGTTGAATGTGCTGCTGAACGGCGGCGATGCCAGCGGTTCCAACACCGGCACGTTCAGTACCAATGCCGGCGCTGTCAACTCCCTCACGGTGGGTTTGGGGCAGATTCAGGGCCGCACCAACATCCTGGCCGTGGGCGATGTGGACAACGACGGCGACCTGGACCTGGCCGTGGCGCTCAACGGCATCACGGCTATCCCCGTGGGCGTGGTGCTGCTCAACGGCAACGGCACGGGCAGAAATACCGTGAGCCCGGGCTACATCGGCAC
>JANYFQ010000507.1 GCA_025362615.1 Hymenobacter sp.
CAGACTCATCGTGCGCTGTTTGTTTGCGTTCAAAACCATCCAAATCAAGTGGTTTGGCACCCACAGTGAGTACGATAAAATCGACGTGGCCACTATCAAATTTCGCGCTTCATGAAACTCCGACCGCTGAAAACCGCGCCACAATACGAGGCCTTGATGACCTGGCTCGATGAGCAATTCGACCGCAACGTGACGCCCGATAGTGCCGTCGGCGAGCAGGTGCAAGTGGCCCTCCTACTCATCAAAGCCTACGAAGACGAGCACCACCCGGTGCCGCTGCCCGACCCCATCGCCGCCATCCAGTTGAAGATGGCTGAGGCCGGTTGGCGGGCCAAGGATTTGGTGGGCCGCATCGGCAGCAAAAGCTACGTATCGGCCGTTCTGAATAGGCGCAAGCCATTGACGTTGAGCATGGTTCGATTTTTCCATCATCAATTGCACATTCCGGCCAGTGTGCTGCTAGCGTGAGGTCGGTGGTACGCTTTGCCATCTGTGGTGTCGGCCACATCGGCCGCCGCCACGCCGCGCTCGTCAGCCGTCACCCCGGCGCGGCGCTGGCGGCCTTAATTGACGTGCGCCACGAGTTGCAGCCCGACCTGGCGGCCGAGTTTTCGGGGGTGCCGTTTTTTGCTTCGCTCGACGAATACCTGGCCCACGGCCCAGATGCCGAGGTGCTTACCGTGGCCACGCCCAACGGCCTGCACGCCGCCCAGGCCGTGGCCGGGCTGCGCCACGGGTTGCACGTCGTGGTCGAAAAGCCCATCGCCCTCACCAAAGCCGATGCCGAAACCATCGTGCATACCGCCCAGCAAACCGGGCGGCTGGTGTTTGGGGTGATGCAAAACCGCTACTCGCCGCCCGCCGCCTGGCTCAAGCAGGTGTACGACGCGGGCCGGCTGGGCGACATTTACCTCGTGCAACTCACCTGTTTTTGGAACCGCGACGGCCGCTACTACCGCCCCGGCGGCTGGAAAGGCACCCAGGCCCTCGACGGCGGCACGCTCTTCACCCAATTTTCGCACTTCGTGGATTTGCTCTACTGGGTATTCGGCGACGTGACCAACCTCACGGCCCGCTTCCGCGATTTCGCCCACGACGGGCTGACCGATTTTGAAGACAGCGGCCTGATTACCTTCGACTTGGTGCGCGGCGGCAGCGGCACCCTCGCCTACAGCACCGCCGTGTGGGACCGCAACCTCGAAAGCTCCCTCACCGTGGTGGCCCAGCACGGCAGCCTCAAAATAGGCGGCCAGTACCTGGATAAAGTCGAGTATTGCCACCTCCAAAACTACCAGATGCCGGCCCTGCCGCCCACCAACCCAGCCAACGACTACGGACCGTTTCAGGGCTCGGCGGCCAACCACGTCCAGGTCATCGAAAACGTGGTGGACACCGTGCAGCGCCGCAGCACCGCTACCACCAACGCTCTCGAAGGGCTGAAAGTAGTCGAAATCATCGAGCGGATTTATGCCCTGCGTTAGGCGGGCCAAATGGTTGGCCAGAACGGTGTACCACCAAGCTGTGCTGCCACCGGAGGGGTCTCGCGTTGAACGAGGCCGTTCACGGGCAACCTGCGCGAGACCAAGCACAGCTTGATGGTACACCGTTCACGGGCAACCTGCGCAAGACCAAGCACAGCCTGATGGTACACCGTTCTGGTTAATCCACCAGCCGGCCGCTGCCTTGCGTTTCGCCCATGCGCCAGTACACCAGCAGCGAGAGCAAGGCGCAGCCTGTGACGTACCAGTAAAAATACTCTTCCACCCCGCGCCCTTTGGCCAGCAGGGCCACGTACTCGGCGGTGCCGCCAAACACGGCCACTGTGGCGGCAAACGGCAGCCCTACGCCCAGGGCGCGGATGGGGGTCGGAAACAATTCGGCCTTCACCACGGCGCTGATGCTGGTGTAGCCGCTCACCACGAACAGCGCCCCGATGAGCAGGCCCGTGGCCGCGCCCGCGCTGTGCGTGTGGGCCAGCAGCCGCAGCAGCGGCACGGTGCCCAGCGTGGCCCCGAGGCCGAAAAACAGCAACACCGGCCGCCGCCCGATTTTGTCGGATATCGCGCCCAGCAGCGGCTGAAACAGCAGCGCCACGGCCATCGCCCCAAATGCAATTTCGGTGGCCTGCGCCTTGCTGAACCCGCTGGTGTTCACCAGAAATTTCTGGGCGTAGGTCGTGAAGGTGTAGAACGCCAGCGTGCCGCCCAGCGTGAGGCCCACCACCGTCAGCACCTCGCGGGGGTAGCGGCGCAGGAGTGCAAACTGACTGATTTTGGGCGTATTGGAGGTGGTCGATTCAGCTTTTTGTTCCTGCTCGAACGCCTCGGTTTCGCCCATTTGCCCGCGCAGGTACAGGGCCGCCAGCGCCGCCCCGGCCCCCAGCACGAATGGCACCCGCCAGCCCCAGGCGGCCAGCGCGTCGGGCATGAGCAGGCGTTGCAGGGCCAGTTGCACCAGCAGGGCCAGCAGTTGTCCGCCCATCAGGGTCAGGTACTGAAAACTCGACCAGAACCCCCGGTGCCGTTCTCCGGCCATCTCGCTGAGGTAGGTGGCCGAAGTGCCGTACTCGCCGCCCACGCTCAGCCCTTGCAGCAGCCGGGCCAGCAGCAACAGGCTGGGGGCCAGCACCCCCGCCGTGGCGTAGCCCGGTGCCACGGCAATCAGCAGCGAGCCGCCCGCCATGAGCTGCACCGAGCGCAGCAGCGCGGCCCGGCGGCCGTGCCGGTCGGCGTAAGCGCCCAGCAGCGCGGCCCCCAGCGGGCGCATCAGAAACCCCACCGCAAAAATGGCCGCCGTATTCAGCAACTGCGCCGTAGGGCTGCTTTGAGGGAAGAAAACCGGCGCAAAATACAGCGCAAACGCCGAATAGGCGTACCAGTCGTACCACTCCACTAGGTTGCCGATGGAGCCGGAAACAATGGAGCGCAAGCGGGAAATGGGCGAAGCAGACATGGTTGCAAAGGCCGGGTGGGTGGAGCCAGGCACTACAAACCTAGCACCGGGTTGGGCAGCGCTTCCTGGCCGGCTTGCCGGAACCGGTCGCCAGCGCAGCCATCGGTTCGTCGTGCCGACCTTTGCATTCCTCTTTGAAGGATAACCACCTTCCGCCCAACCCATGCCCCAGGAAATTGAATTGCTGCTGCCCCCCGAGGTGGCCTACGACGAGCTGGCCCGCTACGAAGCCCTGCTCCACCACGCCGGCCTGCAACCCGGCGAGGCCGATTTTGTGCATCTGCGCCGCAGCTCGGTTGATGCGCGGGGCCGGCAGCCAATGGTGCGCCTGCGGGCCGACATCTACACCCAGCGGCCCCCAAAAGAGCTGTTTGGCCCCTGGTTTCACTATCCCAACGTGGCCGCCGCGCCGCGCCGGGTGCTCATTGTGGGGGCCGGGCCGGCGGGCCTTTTCGCTGCCCTGCGCTGCATCGAGCTGGGCCTGAAACCCATCGTGCTGGAGCGCGGCAAAGACGTGCGGGCGCGGCGCCGCGACCTGGCCGCCATCAACAAAAAGCACGTCGTGAACCCCGATTCCAACTACTGCTTTGGCGAA
This sequence comes from Hymenobacter sp., assembly GCA_025362615.1. Lineage (GTDB taxonomy): Bacteria > Bacteroidota > Bacteroidia > Cytophagales > Hymenobacteraceae > Hymenobacter. Next base: position 3,548 of record JANYFQ010000507.1, read on the forward strand.
GGCGGGGCCGGCACTTATTCCGACGGCAAGCTCTACACCCGCGCCACCAAGCGCGGCGACGTGGGCCGGGTGCTGCGCCGCCTGGTGCAGCACGGCGCCACGCCCGACATTCTCGTGGACGCCCACCCGCACATCGGCACCAACAAGCTGCCCGAAGTCGTCAAAAACCTGCGCGAAGCCATCGTCGCGGCCGGCGGCGAGGTGCATTTTGAAACCCGCGTCGTCGATTTAATGCTGGACAAAAACCGCCTGCGCGGGGTCGTCACGGCCGACGGGCGGGCCTGGGAAGCCGGGGCCACATTCTGGCCACCGGCCATTCGGCCCGCGACATTTACGAGCTGCTGCACCGCCGCGGCGTGCGGCTCGAAGCCAAGCCCTTCGCCCTGG
>JANYFQ010000519.1 GCA_025362615.1 Hymenobacter sp.
CCGAGTCGCTGGCCCTGGTCCAGCGGCGGCCCTTCGAGTGGGCGCGGGCCAACCCCGTGGCGTCGCTGCTGCGCCTGCGCCGCTACCCGGCCGTACTCGGCTTGGTGGCCTCGCTGATACTTATTTACCTGGCGGGCTCGGCCACGCAGTCGGTGTGGACGTTTTACACCATGCTCAAGTTTGGGTGGACGGAAAAAGCAGTTGGCATCTCGCTGGCCGTGGTGGGTCTGTTTTCGGGCTTGGTGCAAGGCGGGCTGGTGCGGGTGGCCATTCCGAAACTGGGCGCGGCGCGGGCCATCGTCATCGGCCTGAGTTGCTACGTGGTGGGGTTTGTGCTGTTTGCCTTTGCTTCGCGGGGGTGGCTGATGCTGGCGTTTCTGGCCCCGTACTGCCTGGGCGGGCTGGCCGGGCCGGCCTTGCAGGGCACCATTTCGAGCCAGGTGCCGGCCACCGAGCAGGGCGAATTGCAGGGCTCGCTCACCAGCCTCATTAGCCTGACCGGCGTAGTAGGGCCGCTGCTGATGACGCACTTGTTTGCTTACTTCACCCGGCCGACGGCCCCGGTTTACTTTCCCGGTGCGCCGTTTCTGCTGGGCGCGGCCCTCACGCTGGCCAGCGTGGCGCTGGCCGTGCGGTCGTTGCGGAAGCACCCGCCGGCAGGTAAGGCGGGTCGCCGCAACCGCGCTAACACTTTTATCTAAAAACTTTTATAACAATCGTACCGCACTGCAATGGATTCTACCCCGCCCCTGCTGCACCTCACGCCCCGGCCCGACTTGGGCATTTTGGTGGGCCGCTGGGGTTTCCAGCCCGACCCGGCCCTGCTGCCCGCCGCCTACGAAACCCTCACGGCCGAGGCCCTGGTCACCGGCTGCCGCTTCTGGCTGCAAGACATCCGCCGGCGTACCCTCAACGACCCCCAAACCACCGCCTGGCTGCTGCAAACCTACTTTCCCGACATGGCCGCCCGCCTCGGTGGCCGGCTCTGCGTGGCCTACCTCGTCGGCCCCACCCTGCACCAGCACATCATCAGCCAACCCGATTTCGTGGTGCCCGCCGGCTACGCAAACCTGCCCCACACCGTCGCTTTTTTCGGCGACGAAGGCGAGGCCATGCACTGGCTACAGGCGCAGCAGTGAAGCCATTGAGCCGGCCGCCTGCAAGCCCGCAAATAACGTCTGGTTCTCGGGGCATTATTTGCGTTGCTTTTTTGCTGCATTTCGCGCAGAAAACCGTCCCAAAAAAGCTGTCCAGCGAAGTAGTCTTCGCCAAAGACGAAAGGATTTTCAGGCAGTTACAAACCCCTTATTTAAGTCAATACCGATAATTCGCACGTTGTCAGTCATTGATGTTTTTTAAAAAAACAGCTAACAAAAACGTAACATTACCAGCCCTTGCACAGGCGTAACAAAGCGGTAATTTTGCCCCGTGCTTCACCCCAACAACAACGTGTTTGGTAAGCGCGGGCTCCTCGAAACCGAGGGCCTGCGAAACGGCTGGAAAGCCGTTGCCCCCGTTGATTTTATTGATTTTTTGGCCCCTGTGCCCGCCACCGTTTCAGTTTGCTGAAACGGTTTTTTTGTGCCCGGCCGGTTCGGTTTGCCGGCCTGCGTACGGGTTGAAAACCCGCGCTACCTGCTTCGCTTCGCCCCTTAACTCTTAACTGCCAACTCTTAACTCAAAAAAATGGACACCAACACCCTCACCCCCACTGTGGCCGCCGCCACCCTGGCCTCGGCCCACGCCGGCAACCGCAACCTGAGCACCGACCCCAAGCGCATGGCCGTCATCAAGGTCTGGGATGCGATGATGCGCGGCGCCCGCAAGTACTGCGAGCTCGAAGGATTCGTGACGGTCCATAATATGCCGCACATTGTGGGCGTGACGGGCGCTTGCGAAAACACCGACACCTTGTTTACCCTCGATTGGTACGACGGCAAGAAGATGTTCCTGCCCCAGTCGAACCAGCTCTACATCGAGATGCTGACCCAGGCCATCGAAGGCGGCCGGGTGTGCGGCGAAATTCAGAGCTTCCGCAAAGAGGCCAACGCCGACAACCGCCGCCTGGCGCAGTTCACGCTGTTTGAAATTGAGCACATCGGCGGCCTCGACGAGTTGCTGGGCCACCTCAGCGGCATTGTGGCCACGGCCGCCCGCGAAGTAGCCGAGAAGTGCCCCGGAGAGCTCGCCCTCTTCAGCCGCGACCCCGAGGAGCTGAAGCAGCTCACCTTCAAGCGCATGACCTACGAGGCAGCCGTGGAGCTGCTCAAAACCGAAGGCTTCCCCGAGCTGGCCTTCGGCGACGACCTGGGCGCGACCCACGAAGGCCGCCTGACCGAACTCATGGGGCCGATGTTCGTGACGCACTACCCCGAGGAAATCAAGTTCTTCAACATGAAGCAAAACGACGAC
>JANYFQ010000532.1 GCA_025362615.1 Hymenobacter sp.
GGGGGCCGCCGGGGCGGGCGCGGGGCCGGCGAGCTTGGCGGCGGCGCGGGCGGCCTTGGCGGCTTTTTCTTCGGCTTCGAGGGCGGCTTCGGTTTCGCGTTCGACCAGGTAGTCGCGGTAGTCGGTGTAGTTGCCGGGGAAGTTGAGGATGGCCCCGCCGGGTTCGAGCACGAAGAGGTGTTCGGCCAGGTTATCAAGGAAGTATCGGTCGTGGCTGACGATGAGCAGGCAGCCGCCGAAGTTGAGCAGGAAGTCTTCGAGGATGTTGAGCGTGCCCAGGTCCAGGTCGTTGGTGGGTTCGTCCAGAATCAGGAAGTTGGGGTTTTTGATGAGGACGCGCAGTAGTTGCAAGCGCCGCTTCTCGCCACCGCTCAGCTTGTTTACCAGCGTGTATTGCTGGGCTGGCGGGAAGAGAAACAGGTTGAGAAACTGGCTGGCCGTCAGCACGTCGCCGTTGGCCAGCTCCACCACTTCGGCCACTTCCTTCACGATGTCAATCACGCGCTGCGTGGGGTCGAATTCCAGCTCCGTTTGGGTGTAATAGCCGAATACGGTGGTCTGGCCCACATCCACGGTGCCGGAGTCGGGTTGGAGCTTGCCGGTGAGGATGTTGAGCAGCGTCGATTTGCCTGCCCCGTTCGGCCCAACCAGCCCGATGCGGTCCTTCTTCTTGAAGACGTAGCTGAAATCGTCCAGCACCACGTTGTTGCCGAAGGCCATGTTCAAGTGGCTGGCTTCGATGATTTTACCGCCCTGGCGGGTGGTCTTCACGCTCAACTCGACTTGCTGCTTGCTGAGGTTGGTGGCGGCCTTGTCCTTGGTGATGTAGAAGGCATCAATGCGGGCCTTTTGCTTGGTGCCGCGGGCTTGCGGCATCCGGCGCATCCAGTCCAGCTCTTTTTTGTAGAGCTGGCGGGCCTTCTCCACTTCGGTGGCTTGGCGCATTTCGCGGTCGGCCTTTTTCTCCACGAAGTAGGCGTAGTTGCCCTGGTAGCGGTACATCTGGCCCTTGTCGAGTTCCACGATTTCGTTGGCCACGCGGTCCAGGAAGTAGCGGTCGTGCGTCACCATCAGCAGCGTGAGGTTGGGGGCGGCCAGACGGTTTTCGAGCCATTCAATGGTGCTCAGGTCCAGGTGGTTGGTGGGTTCGTCGAGCAGCAGCACGTCGGGCTCTTCGATGAGGACGCGGGCCAGGGCCACGCGCTTGCGCTGCCCGCCCGAAAGCTGGCTCACGTTGCGCGTGAGCAGCTCGCCGAGGATGCCGAGGCGGCTCAAAATCTGCTGCACCTGGGCCTCGTAGTCCCAGGCATTCAGCGAGTCCATGCGTTCCAGTACCCGCTGCAAGTCGTCGGCCTTGTGGTTGGCATCGTTCACGACGTGCTCGTACTCCTGAATGGCCCGCAACGTGTCGTTCTGACTGGCGAAAATGGTTTCCTCCACGTTCAGGCTTTCGTCGAACACCGGCTGCTGCCCCAGATAAGTCACGCGAATGCCCTTGCGGACGCTAACCAGCCCGTTGTCAGGAATTTCCAGCCCGGCCAGCACCCGCATGAGCGTGGTTTTGCCGGTGCCGTTGATGCCCACAAAGGCAATGCGCTGCCCCTGTTGCAGCCCGAAATTGAGGTCTTTGAAAAGCCAGCGGTCGGCGTAATTTTTGCCGATTCCTTCGGCGGAAAGTAGGTTCATAAGTGGGGGCAAAGGTACGGCCGGGGCAAGGGCGGGCGTAACTTTGGGCATGGCCTACAGCGATTTTACCCTTGAGCGTTTAAAGAAAGATTTTGGCGTGGAAATACGCAGCGAACGGGTTCTTTTTCCGGCCGCTGCCCCCGTTGCGCCCAGCCCGTGGCTGCTGGAGTCGCTCAAACGCGCCAACAAGGTGGGTTTGGGCAACGAAAAGTCGCGTTCGGAACGCATTGTGTCGCCGGTTTTGCTGGAACTCAGCAGCCGCAACGAAGACGCTTTCGCTATTTTCTCCGGCGTCAATCTGGAGGGCGATGCCAGCCGGGGCCTCAACGGCGAGTGTGATTTTATCATGTCCTCGACCCGCTTGCAGGACATGGTGCAGGCACCGGTTTTTTGCATCACCGAAGCCAAAAAACAAGACCTTGACGCGGGCACGGCGCAGTGTTCGGCGCAGTTGCTGGGAGCGTTTCAGTTCAACCAACGCGAGCAATACCCCGTCGGCACCCTCTACGGTTGTTGCACCACAGGGGTAGAATGGCGTTTTTTACGTCTGCAAAACAACATCCTCGCTTTGGATGATGTCCACTACCTCATCAACGAGCCGGCCAAGCTGCTGGGCGTGTTGCAGTACATCGTGGACGAACAACTGGCCAGCGCTGCCGCCTTGCCCGGCTGAAACGCCGCCCGTTCCGTGTTGCTAAAACGGCCGTTGCGCCAGCCGTTGCGGAGAATAACGCCTACATTCGCCGCATATTTTGCGGAGAATAGCCATGTACATCCACCAGCGTCCCGATTGGCCCAATTTCACCTGGCAGCCCGCGCAACTCGCGGGGCTGCTGGGCACCGTGCGGCACCAGCAAGGCCGGGTGCTGGGGCAAATGCAGGCCCTGGGCCTGGCCGTGCAAACAGAAGCCGTGCTGCAAACGCTGACGCTGGACGTGCTGAAATCCAGCGAGATTGAGGGCGAGCTACTGCCCGCCGACCAGGTGCGCTCATCGCTGGCGCGGCGCTTGGGCCTGGCCGTGGGCGGCTTGGTGCCCGCCGAGCGGCGGGTGGAGGGCGTGGTCGAAATGCTGCTGGATGCCACCCAGGGCTTCGACCAGCCCCTGACGGCCGAGCGGCTGTTTGGCTGGCAGGCGGCGCTGTTTCCGGCCGGGCGCAGCGGCGGGCAACGCATTCGGGTGGGGGCTTGGCGCACGGGCACCAAGGGGCCGATGCAGGTGGTGTCGGGCGCAATGGGCCGCGAGAAAGTGCATTTTGAAGCTCCCGCCGCCGACCGGGTAGCAGCCGAGATGCAGCAGTTTCTGGGGTGGTTTGCCCAAGCCACCAACCTTGATGCCGTGCTGAAGGCAGCCGTGGCGCACCTGTGGTTCGTCACCATCCACCCGTTCGAGGACGGCAACGGCCGGTTGGCCCGCGCCATCACCGACCTGCAACTGGCGCGGGCCGATGGCACGGCCCAGCGCTTCTACAGCCTCTCGGCGCAACTGCGGCACGAACGCCCGGCGTACTACGCGCAACTGGAAGCTGTCCAGAAAAGTAGCCTCGACGTGACGGCGTGGCTGGAATGGTTTCTGGGCTGCCTGGCCCGCGCCCTGACTGCCACCGAAACCACCCTGGCGCAGGTGCTGCAAAAGGCCCGTTTCTGGGAGCTACACGCCCCCAGGCAGTTCAACGCCCGGCAGCAAAAACTACTCAACCTGCTGCTCGACGGCTTCGAGGGCAAGCTTACGTCGTCCAAGTGGGCGGCCATCGCCAAGTGTTCGCAGGACACCGCCGGGCGCGACATTCAGGCGTTGCTGACGCAGCAGGTGCTGGTGAAGGAGGCCGCCGGCGGGCGCAGCACGGCGTACCGGCTGGCAACCTGAAAATTGCGTAATATCAGTGTTTCCGTGGGCCAGAACGAAGCACTGAAACCACGGTAGCCGGTGCGGAGCGGCCGTTGGGCGCGTATTTTTGCCGCATGGCTTACAGCGACTTTACCCTCGAGCGTTTGATACAGGATTTTGGCGTGGAGGTACGGGGCGAACAAAATATGTTCGCCGACGCGCCCGCCGTCGAACCCAGCCCGTGGCTGACGGAATCGCTGCAACTGGCCAGGGACATGGGATACGGCAGCGAAAAATCGCGCTCCGAACGTTTGGTGTCGCCCATTTTGGGGGAATTGAGCCGCCGGAATAAAAACACATTTGCCGTTATTTCCGGGGCCAATCTCGACGGCGATGCCAGCCACGGCCTCAACGGCGAGTGCGACTTCATTCTGTCGTTCACCCGGTTGCAGGACTTGGTACGGGCACCTATCTTCTGCATCACCGAAGCCAAGAAGCAAGACATGGACTTGGGCATGGCGCAATGCGCGGCCCAACTACTGGGAGCTGCCCGGCTGAACGAGCGCCAGAAAAAAGCCATTCCCACACTCTACGGCTGCTCCACGACGGGCGTGGAGTGGCGCTTTCTGCGCTTCGAGGCTAAAGCATTTGTGCTAGACGAAACCCGCTATTTGATTACCGAGTTGCCGCAAATCCTGGGTGTTTTGCAGCAAATAATTGACAAGCAGCTGGCCGCCAGCGCAACCGCGCAACGGTAAAAAACGCCGGGTTTGCAGTCAGCTCAAATCACCCTGCCCCGCGCAGCACTTCCAGCGGCGGTCGCAGCAGCGCAGCGCGGCTGTTGAGCACCCCAATGACGGCCGTGAGGGCCGTAACGCCCGCCACCAACCCCAGCAGCGGCCCGGCGGCGGGGGCAAAATCAGCCTCAAAAACGGTGGCGGCCAGCACGGCCGCCGCGCCCAGCGCCAGGCCCGCGCCGCTGAGGGCCGCCAGCAGGCCCAGCACGGCGTACTCGACCAGCGTGACGCGGAGGATGAGGCCCCGGCTGGCCCCCAGGGTGCGGAGCAGCACACTTTCGCGCAGGCGCTGGTAGCGGCTCACTGCCACGGCCGAGGCCAGCACCAGCAGGCCCGTGGCGATGCTGAAACCGGCCATGAAGCGCACCACGAGCGCAATCTGGCCCAGCACGTCGTCCACGGTGCGGAGTATCAGACCCAGGTCGATGGCCGACACGTTGGGGAAGTCGCGCACCAGCGCCTGCTGCACCCGCGCCAGCGCCGCCGGGCTGCCCGTGCGGGTGAGCACGACGTTGAACTGCGGTGCCTGCTCAAGTACGCCCGTCGGAAAGACGACCAGGAAGTTGGTTTGCACCCGCGCCCAATCCACGGTGCGGGTGCCGCCCACCACCACGTCCAGCGGCGCGCCCTGCACGTTGAAACCGAGCGTATCGCCAAGTTTGAGATGGGCGGTTTTGGCGTAGTTGGCATCTATTGACACGCGGGCCAGACTGCCGCCCGTGCCGCGCTGGGGCAGGGTGCCGCTGGCCAGCTTCTCGCTGACGCTGAGCGTATCGCGGTACGTGACGCGGTACTCACGCGTCAGCACCCAGGCCGGAATGCCCCGCGCCGTGGCCTTGCGGATAACGCCGGTTTTTTCGCCGTTGATGGCCGCCAGCCGCATCGTCACGATGGGCAGGCGTTGCACCACCGGCAGCCCCTGCCCGCGCAGCAGCGCCTCGACCCCGGCCCGCTGTTCTGGCTGAATATCAAAGAGAATAAGGTTGGGCTGCTCGCCCCGCGCCGCGCCGGCCACGCGGCCCAGCAGCACGCCCTGCGTCAGGGCCAGGGTGGCGAGCAAAAACGTGCCCAGCCCCAGCGACGTAAGCAGCGTAAGGGTTTGGTTGTGGGGGCGGTAGAGGTTGGCCAGGCCCTGCCGCACGGCGTAGCTGGCCCCGGCGGGCAACAGCCGGCGCACGGCCCGCGTCAGCACCCAGGCCAGCCCGGCGAGCGCCACCACGGCCACGGCCAGCCCCAGGCCGAAGCCCAGGGCCAGCTTCCAGTCGCGGGTTTGCCACCACGCAAAGGCCAGCACGGCGGCGGCCAGCAGCGCCAGCACGGCCCCGCGCCAGGGGTCGGGGGCGGCGGTGTCGGCCTCAAAATCTTGCCGCAACACCCGCAGCGGGGCCACGCGGCGCACCGCCAGCAGTGGCCGCAGCGCGAAGAGCACCGCCAGCCCCAGCCCTGCGCCCAGACCCGTAAAAATGGCCGGCCACGAGGGCGTAATGGCTACGCTCACCGGCAGAAAACCACCCAATAAGTGGGGCAGCAGCGCCTGCACCCCCACGCCCAGCGCCGTGCCGATGGCCGCCCCCAACAGCCCCAGTCCGGCCGTCTGAATCAGGTAGATGAGCAGGGCTTGCCGGCCGCTCGCGCCCAGGCAGCGCAGCACGGCCACGGCGGCCAGCTTGTCGCGGACGTACACGCCCACGGCGCTGGCCACGCCCACGCCGCCCAGCAGCAGCGCCACCAACGCCACCAGGGCCAGGTAGCGGGTCAGGTTCTCGAAGGCGCGGCCGGTGGCTTGCTGCCGGCTGGCCACGGTGTCGGTGTCGAGGTTGGCGGCGTCGAGGCGGGCTTGCAGGGGCCGCAGGACGGCCGCCACGTCGGTGCCCGGCGCGAAACGCACGTAGCGCCGGTATTGCACCCGGCTGCCGCGCTGCACCAGCCCGGTACCCGCCACCCGGCTGCCGGGGATGAACACGGCCGGGGCCACGGCCGAAGCCAGCCCCGTTTGCCCCGGCGTTTTGAGTACGCGCCCCAGCACCGGCAGCGTCAGGCGGCCCACGCGCACGGTATCGCCGAGTTGCACCCCAAACTGGGTCAGTAAATTCTCGTCCACCAGCGCCCCGCGCCCGGCCCGAAACGCGGCCACGGCCCCGGCTGGCTGCACTTCCCAGACCCCATAAAACGGAAACGCCCCGCCCACGCCGCGCACCTGCGCCAGCCGCACACTTTGGCTGCGCGGAAACTGCACGAGCGAGGCAAACGCCTGTTCTTCCGCTTGTTCAGCCCCCAGCCGGGCCAGCATCGGCAGCACCTCCGGCGCAAACGGCTGCGGGGCCGACACCACCAAATCGGCCCCGAGCAGCTCCCGCGCCTGCCCCCGAATGGCCGCCGCCAGGTTGTCGCCAAACGAGTTGATGCCCACCAGCGCCGCCACGCCCAGCACAATGCTCGACATGAACAGCAGCAAACGGGCGCGGCTGCGGCGGCTGTCGCGCCACGCCATTTTAAGAAGCCAGGATGTCATAAAAGTTGCGCGGGTTTTCAACCCGCGAGGAAAAGATGCGCTGGCTACAGTTTAGCGTGAAGCGCATCATTGCAGCCGGAATGTTGAGCACGTTTACAACTTGACTGTCAGAACCAAATTATTAGGTGAATTGGCCTGGATGCAAGTTGTAAACTTGCCCAACTGTTTGGAACGCAGCTACGCGCTTCACGCCAAACTGTTGCCAGCGAATGCACGGCGGGGCCGCTGACGATGCGGTAGGTCAGAGAAGTTTCCATGAGGTAAAAGTTCAAGAACTGTGGTGGAGTGAGCCTGTTTTACCTACTTTTGACAAATTTCTTACCCTCGGTTTATGAACAGCTCTACGGCTTCTTTTTCGGCTCGTTTTCCTCAACTCTTGGGCTGGCTTGCGGCCGTGCTGGGGCTACTGACGGGGCACATGACCTGTGCCCAGGCTCCGGCCTGGCAAACGGCGCTGACCATTGGCGGCAGCAACGACATCTCGGCCACGGCCACTGCTACCGGGGCCAATGGCGATGTGTTCGTGGCCGGGTCTTTTCAGGGCACGGCCAACTTTGGCAGCGTCAGCCTGATTAGTGCGGGTAGCAACGATGCTTTCGTGGCCAAATGGAGCGCGGCCAGCAACACCTTTGTGTGGGCCCGGCGGGCTGGCGGCACGGGCCGGGACCAGGCCATCGCGCTGACTGTGAGCGGCGCGAACATTTACGCAGCCGGCTATTTTCGTAGCGTCACGGCCGACTTTGGCAGCAGTACGCTAACCAGCGCCGGCAGGGCCGATGTATTCGTGACCAAGCTGACCGACGCGGGCAGCACGGGCACCTTTGCCTGGGCGCAACGGGCCGGCGGCGTTTACGACGATGGCAGCTTCAACGCCACCACCCAGGGCCGCAGCCTGGCCCTGGCCAGCACGGGCGCGGCCCTTTACCTGGCGGGTAGCTTCGGCAGCCCCACCGCCGACTTTGGTGGTACCACCCTCACCAACGCCACCAGCCAGGGCGGCCCGAACGATGTATTTGTGGCCCGGCTGACCGACGCGGGCAGCACCGGCACGTTTGCCTGGGCCTACCGGGCCGGGGGGCCGACGACGAGTACGCCGGCGCATTAGCCGTGAGCGGCAGCAGCGTGTACGTGGCCGGCTCGTTCCAAAGTGCCACCGCTGCCTTTGGGGGGCTGGCCCTGACCAACGCCGATGGCAGCGCCCGTACCTACGATGCCTTCGTGACCAAGCTGACCGACGCGGGCAGCACGGCCACCTTTGCCTGGGCGCAACGGGCCGGCGGCGGCAACTCCGATTTCGCCAACGCCGTGGCTGTGAGCGGCCCCAGCGTGTACGTCACCGGCAGGTTCAGCAGCCCCCTGGCCGCCTTTGGCAGTGCCGTACTGGCCAATGCGGCGGCGGGGGCCGTATCGCACGATGCGTTCGTGACCAAACTGCTCGACAACGGCAGTACGGGCAGCTTTGCCTGGGCACAGCGGGCTGGCGGGGCCGACGACGAATATTTTTTTGCCGTGGCCGCAAACGGCCCCAGCGTGTACGTGACGGGCTATTTCAGCAGTGCTTCGGTTGATTTTGGCGGCACTACCCTCACCAACACCGCCTACGGCAGCGTGGGCGATGTGTGCGTGGCCCGGCTCACCGACAGCGGCACGGGCGGCAGCTTCGATTGGGTCCAGCAGGCCGGGGGCACCGGCGACGACGGGGCTTCGAGCATCGCCTTGCATGGCAACCGGGTGTACGTCGGCGGCAGCTTTCAAAACGCGGCCCGCTTCGGGGCCATTGCCCTGACCGGCACCGCCACGCCCGGCAACCCGTCCGCCTTTCTGGCAGTCTTGGTCGATGGCCCGCTACCCACGCTCAACAGCAGCACCCCCGGCAGCGGAGCCATCGGCAGTACCCTCGCCCTCACCGGCACCAACCTCACGGGCGCTACCCGCATCAGCTTTGCCGGCAGCACCAACCCGGCCGCAACCGCTGGCTTTGCGGTGAACGCGGCCGGCACTCAGATATCCGGCATTGTGGTGCCGGCCGGGGCCACCACGGGCAGCGTCAGCGTAACCACGCCCGTTGGGCAAAGCAACGGGGTGCGCTTCGTGGTCACCAACCCCGCGCCGCTCACCACCGGGGCCTGGCAGTCCGCTACCCTTCCCGTCTTTTCCACTTCCTCGTACGCCCGCATTCTGGCTACCGTCGCCGATGCCGGGGGCAATGTGTTCGTAACCGGTAAATACCAGGGTGCGGTTCGCTTTGGCAACACCCTGCTCTTCGACGGTCGTGGTGGCGGCGGCGGTTTCGTGGCCAAATGGAACCCGGCCAGCGGCTTCGTGTGGGCACAGAGCATGGCTGGAAATGCGGGCAGCACGGCTGCGCGGGCGCTGGCCCTGCACAACGGCAACGTCTACGTAGTCGGCGACTTTAGCGGCGACACGGTTCGGGTGGGTTCAACGATGTACGGCGTGGATGCTACCGGCCTTGGGAGAAGCAGCTTGTTTGTTGCCAAATTAACGGATGCCGGCAGCACGAGCAGCGTTGCCTGGGTGCAGGTGGCCAGCGGCAGTTTCGGCGTGCGTGGGCTGTTGGCGAACGCGCCGATGGCAATAGCCGCCAATGCCACCGGTGTGTATGTGGCCGGCTCGTTCCGCGGCGCAGCCATTATCGGCACCAGTTTCTTCACCAGTGTGGGCACGTCCGACGCTTTCGTCGCCAAACTCACCGATGCGGGCAACAGCGCCCGCTTCGATTGGGCATTCCAGGCCGGCGATGCCGGAGAAAATGCCATTACGGCCCTGGTGGCCAACGGCCCCAACATGTACCTGGCCGGGTTCTTCGGCAGCTTTCTTTCCCTGGGCGCCACCACCCTTACCAGTGCTGGCAGCACCGATGCCTTCGTTGCCAAACTAACCATTACCGGCCCCAGCGTCGGTTACGACTGGGCCGTGTCGGGCGGTGGCCCCGGTGCCGATGGGGCGCAAGCCCTGGCTTTAACTGGCCCCAACCTCTACGTAGTCGGTGATTTTGGCAGCGCCACGGCCAACTTCGGTTCCTTAACCCTGGCCAATACCGGCACCGGCGGCACCACCGATGCCTTTGCGGTCAAGCTCACCGATGCGGGCAGCAGCGCCGGCTTTGCCTGGGCCGTGCGGGGCGGTGGCCCCGGCAACGACACCGGCACGGCCGTTGCCGCAACCGGCCCCAACGTGTACCTGGCCGGTGGGTTTGCCGGCACCACGGCCACCTTTGGCAGCACCACCCTTGCCAATACCGGCACCAGCACCACCACCGATGCCTTCGTGGCCAGGCTCACCGATGCGGGCAGCAGCGCCGGCTTTGCCTGGGCCGTGCGGGGCGGTGGCCCCGGCAACGACGTAGCCAGGGGCTTGGCCGTGCGCTCCGGCCCGGTGTATGCGGTGGGCAGTTTTGAGGGAATAGCCAGTTTTGCTCCCTTCACCCTGGCAGCCCTGGGCACCAGCAATGGCTTTCTGGCCGCCGTGACCGACCCAGCCCTGGTGTCGGCTGTGGCCGTGCCCGCCCCACCCCGCGAAGCCCCGGCCGTGTACCCCAACCCCGCCCACGGCACGACCACCGTGCGCTTACCCGCTGGCAGCCGTCCAGGCCCGTTGGTCCTGCTCGATGCCCTGGGCCGCGAAGTCCGCCGCTACCCCGCCCCTGCCAGCACAGAGGCCACGCTCGACTTGCACGGGCTACCCGCCGGGGTGTACGTGCTGCGTAGTGCTGCGAGTAGCCAGCGGTTGGTGGTGGAATAAAAACGCAGCACCCACCTGCCCGTGGCAGCACGAGGTCGGCAAAATCCCGGTCGCGGGTTAGGGTCAAGCCGTGCTCGGTGGCACAGCGCCATGTTTTGAAATCGTGCGCGGGCTGGGCATCTTCCAGGTTACGCTGATGAATAAAATCAGCCGACTGCCACTCCGAAATACAACGGACGGGCAAGCAGGAAGCCCAGAGGTCATAAAAGCTGCGCGGGTTTTCAACCCACGAATTAGTGGAATGAATGCGGTTTGAAAACACAGTAAGTGCGGGTCGAAAACCCGCGCTACGACACAGCCTGCCCGTTTTTGAGCCGCAACACCCGGCCGCACCGCGCGGCCAGCTCGCCGTCGTGCGTCACGAGCACCAGCGTAGTACCCGCCTCGCGGTTCAACTCAAAAATCAGCTCGACAACGGTAGCAGCGGTGGCAGGGTCGAGGTTGCCGGTAGGCTCGTCGGCAAAGAGCAGGGCGGGCCGATTGACAAAGGCGCGGGCCAGGGCCACGCGCTGCTGTTCGCCGCCCGAAAGCTGCGCCGGGTAGTGGCCCAGGCGGTCGGCCAGGCCCACGCGGGCCAGCAAAGTGGTGGCGGCTACCCCGGCCTCGCGCCCGCCCCGCCCGCGCAACTCCAGCGGCACCAGCACGTTTTCGAGGGCCGTGAGGGTGGGCAGAAGCTGAAAATTCTGGAAAATGAAGCCGACGTGCTGGTTCCGTACCGCCGCCCGCTGGTCCTCATCCAACGCATCGAGCCGCTGCCCTTGCAGCCACACGCTGCCGCTGCTGGCCCGGTCGAGGCCCGCGCACAGGCCCAACAACGTAGTTTTGCCCGAACCCGAAGGACCGACAAGCGCAAAGGTGTCGCCAGCGGCGAGCTGAAAACTGATGTCGTGCAGCACCGTCAGGGCCAGGCCGCCTTCGGTAGCAGCGTAGGTTTTGGTGAGGTGTTCGACTCGCAGGATGGGCATGAGGAGAAGAAGTTTTTGCTGAAATGCGCCAGCCAGCGCACGGCCTTTAACCCACCTGACGCAAAACAGGCGGCGCTGTTTTACGTTATTTTGCTGCCTCGCACCGCCCAGCGACGTTTTTCGTTTATTTTTCATGCGTAAACACCTCTTATTAATAGCGTTGACTGCTTGTCAATCGTCGCCCGAAACAGTCGCTACCGCCCCGCCAGCGGTCCGGCCGGCGGTCGCGGCTGCCGCCGCCCGGCCCCGCCTGCTTTTCTTCGGCAACAGCCTCACGGCCGGCTACGGCGTCGAGCCGGAGGAAGCTTTTCCGGCGCTCGTCGGCCAGAAAATAGATTCGATGGGCTTGAAGTACGAAGTCATCAACGCGGGCCTAAGCGGCGAAACCACCGCCGGCGGCCGCAGCCGCGTGGACTGGATACTGCGCCAGCCAGTGGCCGTGTTCGTGCTCGAACTAGGCGGCAACGACGGCCTGCGCGGCCTGCCCCTCACCGCCACCCGCCAAAACCTGCAAGCCATCATCGACACCGTGCGCCGCCGCTCGCCCCAAGCCCAAATCGTGCTGGCCGGAATGCAAATCCCGCCCAACCTGGGCCAAACCTATGCCCGCGATTTTCAAAAAATATACCCCGAGTTAGCCACCAAAAACCGCCTCCCAATCATCCCGTTTTTGCTGGCCGGTGTCGGCGGCGATGCCAAACTCAACCAGCGCGACGGCATCCATCCCACACCAGCCGGGCACCGGCTGGTGGCCCGCACAGTGTGGGCCACCCTGCGCCCGCTGCTGAAGTAGCTGTAGCGCGGGTTTTCAACCCGCGCCTGGGGTCGTTACAACAGTCCGGCAACGCGGGTTAAAAACCCGCGTTACGGCTACTTTTGCGACGGACTTTTACTCACTTATGGACCACGCCCCCAGCCGCGCCAATCAGCCCATCGGCCTCTTCGATTCCGGCATCGGCGGCCTCACCGTGGCGCGGGCCGTGGCCCAGCGCCTGCCCCACGAGCGCCTGGTGTATTTTGGCGACACCGCACACCTGCCCTACGGCGACAAAAGCACGGCCGCAATCCAGTCGTACGCCGTCAAAATCTGCGATTTGCTCCTGCGCCAGCAGTGCAAGCTGATAATGATACCCTGCAACTCGGCCTCGGCCGCCGCCTACGACCTTGTGCGCGAGTACGTGGGCAGCAAAGCACGGGTGCTCAACGTGATAGACCCCATCGTGGCCTACGTTGGGCAGCACTACGCCGGCCGCGCCGTGGGCCTCATTGGCACCAAGCAAACGGTAAATTCCAACGCCTACAAAAAGAAAATCGATGCCCTTGATGTCGGCATCGACCTCCGCAGCCTCGCCACGCCCCTGCTGGCCCCGATGATAGAAGAAGGCTTCTTTCAGAATAAAATCTCCGACGACATCATCGCCAGCTACCTCGCCCACCCCGCCCTGGCCGGCATCGAAGCCCTCGTGCTCGCCTGCACCCATTACCCGCTCATCAAGCCCCAGATTGATGCTTTCTACGCCGGCAAAGTAGCCGTGCTGGATGCCTCCGAAGCCGTAGCCGCCCACGCCGCCGCCTACCTCGAAGCCGAAAACCTGCTGGCCGCCCCAGCAGCCACAGCCCCGGCCCACCACTTCTACGTGTCCGATTTCACGCCCGCTTTCGAGCAAAGTACCCGGCTGTTTTTCGGGCAGGAAGTGCAACTTGAGCTCTACCCCCTCTGGGAGTAGGCACCAATGCCAGCCAGTGCCGTGGGTCGGGCCGCCCTGCACCCCGCGCCGGGCAAAATCGCAAACTTCGCCGGCTGGGTCGAATGTAAAGAATACAGCCGCTTGTTTTCCTGCTAACTTTTAGTACCTTTGCACTCCCATTGCTGGTTTGCTGGCCGTGGGGTGTCTTTCTACGGGCGTAGTTCAAGGGTAGAATAGAGGTCTCCAAAACCTTTGATGGGAGTTCGAATCTCTCCGCCCGTGCTGTAGAAAAGAGCTTTGGCTCCCGCGCAAACCCCTCATCTGTCGGCTCGTCCGGCCTTTGTTTTAGTATTTACAATGGACAAACTGAGCAACTACTTTCGCGGCACCGTCGAGGAAATGCGCTACAACGTGACGTGGCCCACGGCCACCGAGTTGCAGAAAAGCGCCGGCCTCGTGCTGGTAGGTTCGCTCATCTTCGCCATCGTCGTCGGGGTGATGGACGTCAGCTTCGAGTCGCTGCTCAAAGCTTTCTACAACTCGTTCCGCTAAGCCGATTTACCGCCACCTGCGATGAGCGAATTGAAATGGTACGTGGTGCGCTCCGTGAGCGGCCAGGAAAAGAAGGCCAAAGCCTACCTCGAAACCGAGTTGGCCCGCCACAACCTCACCGAGTACGTGCCCCAGGTACTGATTCCGATTGAGAAAGTATTCGAGATGCGCAACGGCAAGAAGCGCGTCCGCGAACGCAACCTTTACCCTGGCTACATCATCGTCCACGCCGAACTTGGCCACGGCGAAGTGGACCACATCATCACCAGTACCCCCGGCATCATCGGCTTCCTGGCCGGCGACAAAGACAAGAAAGACCAGAACCCCGGCAAGCCGGTTCCGCTCCACATCAGTGAAGTAAACCGCATCCTCGGCATCGTGGAAGCACAAGAGGAACAAACCTCTGCCGTGCTCGACAAGCCCTACGTTGTGGGCGAAACCGTGAAAGTGGTAGACGGCCCTTTCAACGGCTTCGAAGGCACCGTGGACGAGGTGTTCGAGGAACGCAAGAAACTCAACGTCGTCGTCAAAATCTTTGGCCGCTCGCAGCCCGTCGAATTGGCTTACACCCAAGTAGAGAAGTCTATTTCTTAGCTGTTAGCTAATAGCCAATGGCTATTAGTTTTTTCCACGAGGTCAAAGGGGAAAGTAAAATACAGCAAAAGGCTAATAGCTAGCAGCTAGCGGCTCAAAACAAAACCACGCCGGTTATTCACTCCGAACCGGCGGGGCTTCCACTAGGAGTTTTTACTAAACTGACTGCGCCGCGAGTTACGACGCGGCAACGTCAGCCAATCAAACCAAATGGCCAAAGAAATCAGAGGTTATCTGCGCTTGCAGATAAAGGGAGGCTCAGCGAACCCATCGCCGCCGGTTGGACCTGCACTTGGTAGCAAAGGCTTGAACATCATGGAGTTTTGCAAGCAGTTCAATGCGCGCACCCAAGATAAAGCCGGCCAAGTTTGTCCTGTACTCATTACCATGTACACCGACAAGTCGTTCGACTTCGTGGTGAAAACAGCCCCCGCCCCGGTGCTGTTGATGGAAGCTGCTAACTTGAAGAGCGGCTCGAAAGAGCCAAACCGCAATAAAGTAGGCTCCGTGACGTGGGACCAGGTGCGTACCATTGCCGAAACCAAAATGGTGGACCTCAACGCCTTCAAAATTGAGGCCGCGATGAAATCAGTGGCTGGCACGGCCCGCAGCATGGGTATTACCGTCAAGGGCGATTCTCCCTTTGCAGAATAATTAACGGAGAAACGACTCATGGCAAAAATCACCAAAAAACGCAAGGATGCCCTTGCCAAGCACGACCTGACGCAGATGCGCAGCCTCGTGGAAGCCGCTGTGGTGGTGAAAGACATCACCTACACGAAGTTCGACTCGTCGGTTGACATCGACATTCGCCTCGGCGTGGACCCCCGCAAGGCCGACCAAATGGTGCGCGGCGTAGCCACCCTGCCCCACGGCACCGGCAAAACCGTTCGCGTACTGGCCCTCGTGACTCCCGACAAGGAGGCCGAAGCCCTCGCCGCCGGTGCCGACTTCGTAGGGTTGGACGACTACATCGCCAAAATCGAAAAAGGCTGGACCGACATTGATGTCATCATCACCATGCCGGCCGTAATGGCCAAAGTGGGCCGCTTGGGCCGGGTACTCGGGCCGCGTGGCCTGATGCCGAACCCAAAATCGGGCACCGTGACGACCGACGTGGCCAAGGCTGTGCAGGAAGTAAAGGCGGGCAAAATCGACTTTCGGGTCGATAAGACCGGCATCATTCACTGCTCCGTCGGCAAGGTTTCGTTCGAGCCGAAGATGCTGGCCGAAAACGCCCTGGAGGTTATCCAGACGCTGATTCGCCTCAAGCCTTCGACCTCGAAAGGCACCTACGTCAAGAGCATCACTCTGAGCAGCACCATGTCGCCGGGCGTACCCGTCGATAGTCAGGTAAATACCGCTAGCTAACTAATCAACCCAACCGAACATGAACAGGGAAGAAAAACAAGCCCTCGTGGATGAGTTGAGCGGGAAATTCCAGTCGCACAACTCGTTCTACATCGTCGATGCGTCGGTGATGTCGGTGGCGAAAATCAACGATTTCCGTCGCCTTTGCTTCAACCGGGGCATGGAGTACAAGGTATACAAAAATACCTTCATCCGCAAAGCCCTTGATACCCTCGGCGGCGATACCACCGAAATGGACAGTGCCCTCAAAGGCCAGTCGGGTGTGTTGTTCTCGGCCGAAAGCGGCTCGGCTCCGGCCAAGCTGTTGCGCGACTTCTACAAGTCGCAAGCCTACGGCCGCAACGTCACGCCCAAGCCCGTGCTGAAAGGTGCTTACGTGGATGCCAGCATCTACATCGGCTCCGACCAGCTCGAAGGTCTGACGACCCTCAAGGGCAAGCAGGAACTGCTCGGTGAACTCATCGGCCTGCTGCAATCGCCCGCCAAAAATGTTATCTCGGCGCTGCAAAGCGGCGGCAACATCCTGGCCGGCATCCTCAAAACCCTGTCCGAGAAAGAGGCCGCCTAACCGGCAAATGCCCTCCCGGACTTTCAATTTTTTAACAACAACCCCCTTTTTAATAATTTACTGACATGGCAGATTTGAAAGCCTTCGCCGAACAGCTCGTAAACCTGACGGTGAAAGAAGTAAACGAGTTGGCAACCATCCTCAAGGATGACTACGGCATCGAGCCGGCAGCCGCTGCTCCGGTGATGATGGCCGGTGGCGGTGCCGCCGCAGCCGACGAAGCTCCCGAGGAGAAGACCTCGTTCGACGTTATCCTCAAGGCCGCTGGCGGTGCCAAGCTCGCCGTGGTGAAACTGGTGAAAGACCTCACCGGCCTGGGCCTGAAAGAAGCCAAGGAATTGGTGGACGGCGCTCCCAAAGCCATGAAAGAAGGTGTCACCAAGGACGAAGCCGAGTCGCTGAAGAAGCAGCTCGAAGAAGCTGGTGCCGAAGTAGAGATTAAGTAGTTTTTGCTACTAAAGCCGCTACTCACCCGCTTCCAGCACGGATTAGACCTGGCAACTTAGCCAGGTCTTTTCCTGTTTGGGGGGGGCGAACTTGCCGCATTGTTCTGGCCATTGGCCAAAACCTGGGCGGGCAAGCATTCGTAGGCCGTGGCTCGGCCCGCCAGGTTTGGTGCTCCGGCATTGAATAACAGTTTGTTAGCTCTCGTGTCCATTTTTTAAAACCCGCTACGCATTGGCTACAACGAAAGCAAAATCGGCCGCGCTGAAAAAATCGGCCGCCGCCGAGCGAATTAATTTCGCCAAGATTAGAAAGGTTATTGAGTACCCGGATTTCCTGGACGTGCAGGTGCAGTCGTTCCAGGATTTCTTCCAGTTGGAAACGGCGGCCGAAAGCCGTTCCAACGAGGGCTTGTTCAAGGTGTTTGCCGAAAACTTCCCCATCTCCGATTCGCGCGAAAACTTCGTGCTGAATTTCATCGATTACCACGTCGACCCGCCCAAGTACACGGTGGACGAGTGCATCGACCGGGGCCTGACGTACTCGGTGCCGCTCAAAGCCAAGTTGCGCCTGATTTGCAACGACAAGGACAACGAAGATTTCGAAACCATTGAGCAGGAAGTGTTTCTGGGCAACATCCCGTACATGACCATCAAGGGCTCGTTCGTCATCAACGGGGCCGAGCGCGTGATTGTGTCGCAGTTGCACCGCTCGCCGGGTGTGTTTTTTGCCCAGAGCAAGCATACCAACGGCACGAAGCTGTATTCGGCCCGCATTATTCCGTTCAAAGGTTCGTGGATTGAATTCGCGACCGACGTGAACAACGTGATGTACGCGTACATCGACCGCAAGAAGAAATTCCCGGTCACGACGCTGCTTCGCGCCATCGGCTACGGCACCGACAAAGACATTCTCGACCTGTTCGGGCTGTCGGAGGAAGTGAAAGCCGACAAGAAAAACCTTAAGAAAGCCGTGGGCCGCAAGCTCGCCGCCCGAGTGCTCCGCACCTGGACGGAAGACTTCGTGGACGAAGATACCGGCGAAGTCGTGTCCATCGACCGCAACGAAGTGTTGCTGGAGCGCGATTACACGATTGAGGAAAAAGACATTGACATCATCTTAGAGGCTGGTGCCAAGTCCGTTATCCTGCACAAGGAAAACGTGAACATCGCCGACTTCGCCATCATCTACAACACGCTTCAGAAGGACAACTCCAACTCGGAGAAGGAAGCCGTGGAGCAGATTTACCGGCAGCTCCGTAATACGGAGGCTCCCGACGAAGAAACCGCCCGTGACATCATTCAGAAGCTGTTTTTCTCGGATAAGCGTTACGACCTCGGCGAAGTAGGCCGTTACCGCATCAACAAGAAGCTCCAGATTGACATGAGTCAGGCTTCGCGGGTATTGACCAATCAGGACATTGTGCTGATTGTGAAGTACCTGATTGGCCTCATTAACTCGAAAGCCATTGTTGATGACATTGACCACTTGAGCAACCGCCGCGTTCGCACCGTGGGCGAGCAATTGTACTCGCAGTTCGGCGTGGGCTTGGCCCGGATGGCCCGTACTATCAAAGAGCGCATGAACGTGCGTGACAACGAGGACTTCAAGCCCGTAGATTTGATTAACGCCCGCACGTTGTCGAGCGTCATCAACTCGTTCTTCGGTACCAACCAGCTCTCGCAGTTCATGGACCAAACCAACCCGCTGGCCGAGGTGACGCACAAGCGTCGCGTATCGGCGCTGGGGCCGGGCGGTCTGTCGCGTGAACGCGCTGGTTTTGAGGTGCGTGACGTTCACTACACCCACTACGGTCGCCTCTGCACCATCGAAACCCCGGAAGGTCCAAACATCGGTCTGATTTCGTCGCTCTGCGTCCATGCCCGCGTGAACTCGATGGGCTTCATCGAAACGCCGTACCGCAATGTCAAAAATGGCAAAGTGGACATGAGCGAGAACGTGAAATTCCTGACTGCCGAGGAGGAGGACACGCACCACATCGCGCAGGCCAACTCGCGCCTTGATGAGAAGGGCAACCTTACGCAGGAGTTAGTGAAAGGCCGTTTTGAAGGTGACTTCCCGGTCGTGAACCCGTCGGAGTATTCCTACATGGACGTGGCCCCGAACCAGATTGTATCGGTTGCTGCTTCGCTCATTCCATTCCTCGAACACGACGATGCTAACCGCGCCCTGATGGGCTCGAATATGCAGCGGCAGGCCGTGCCACTGGTGCGTCCTGAAGCCCCCATTGTTGGCACCGGCCTCGAAGCCCGCATCGCGTCCGACTCGCGGACGCTGATAATGGCCGAAGGCACCGGCGTGATTGACTACGTGGACGCCAACAAAATCATCGTCAAGTACGACCTCACCGAGGACGACGTGATGGTGACGTTTGATGCCGAACGCATTACCTACGACCTCATCAAGTTCCGCCGCACCAACCAGGATACCTGCCTCAACCTCACCCCGTTGGTGAAGCGTGGCGACCGCGTGACCAACGGAATGCCGCTATGCGAAGGCTACGGCACCAACCGGGGCGAACTCGCCCTGGGCCGCAATATGCAGGTGGCGTTCATGCCCTGGCAGGGTTACAACTTCGAGGATGCCATCGTCATCTCGGAGCGCGTGGTGCGCGACGACATCTTCACTTCGATTCACATTGAGGAGTTTGAGCTGGAAGTGCGTGAAACCAAGCGCGGCGAAGAAGAGCTGACCTCGGAAATCCCGAACGTGAGCGAAGATGCCGTGCGTAATCTTGACGACAACGGCATCATCCGCCTCGGCGCGGAGGTGCGGGAAGGCGACATTCTCATCGGCAAAATCACGCCCAAGGGCGAAACTGACCCGACCCCGGAGGAGAAACTGCTCCGCGCCATTTTCGGCGATAAAGCCGGCGATGTCAAGGATGCATCGCTCAAAGCGCCGCCCTCGTTGCAGGGTGTCGTGATTGGCACCAAGCTGTTCTCGCGGCCAAAGAAAGACAAGAACCTTCGTGCCAAGAGCAAGAAGGAAGTCGAGGACCTGAAGGAAGGCTACGCCCGCGAACTCCGCGCCGTGAAGGCCATCATGATTGACAAGCTCGTGGCCGTGCTGGAAGGCAAGACCTCGCAGGGCATCAATCACCGTTTCGGCGAGGTGATGATAGCAAAAGGGGTGAAGTTCAACCGCAAGAACGTAACCGAAGGGCTGTTCCCAGAGAAAAACCCCTACAAGGACGAGAGCAACTATGCAGTACCCGAAGAGGCTAACCTCTTCAAGGACTTGCAGATGGAAGGCTGGAGCGCCGATGCCCGCATCAACGGCATGGTGCAACTGCTGGTGAAGAATTACGCCAAGCGCCGCAATGGCATTACGGCCCGCTTCAAACGCACCCGCTTCACGTTGGAGGTGGGCGACGAGCTGCCGGCGGGCATTGTACAGTTGGCCAAAGTCTATATCGCCAAGAAGCGTAAGCTGAAAGTAGGCGACAAGATGGCCGGCCGCCACGGCAACAAAGGTGTGGTTGCCCGCATCGTCCGCGACGAGGATATGCCCTTCCTCGCCGACGGCACCCCGATGGACATCGTACTCAACCCGCTCGGCGTGCCGAGCCGGATGAACATCGGCCAGATTTACGAAACCGTCCTCGGCTGGGCCGGCCTCAAGCTGGGCCGCACCTACGCCACCCCGATTTTCGACGGCGCCACCGAAGCCGAAGTCAGCAAGGAACTCACCGAAGCCGGCTTGCCGACCTTCGGCCGCACCTACCTGCACGACGGCCTCACGGGCCAGCAGTTCGACCAGCCGGTAACGGTGGGCGTTATCTATATGCTCAAACTCGGCCACTTGGTGGACGACAAGATGCACGCCCGCTCCATCGGGCCGTATTCGCTCATCACGCAGCAGCCGCTGGGTGGTAAGGCGCAGTTCGGTGGCCAGCGTTTTGGCGAGATGGAGGTGTGGGCGCTCGAAGCCTTCGGGGCATCGAACGTGTTGCAGGAAATCCTCACCATCAAGTCGGACGACGTGGTGGGCCGCGCCAAAGCCTACGAAGCCATCGTAAAAGGTGACTTGTTGCCGAAGCCGAATATCCCCGAGTCGTTCAACGTGCTCATCCACGAGTTGCGTGGTTTGGCGCTGGAAATTACGCTGGAGTAGTAGGTTCTGCTAGCTTTTAGCTGCTGGCTGTTAGTTTCTTGCGAGAGGCGCAGCCAGCAGCCAAAATTAGTAGGTTGGTTTAACACGCTGCTGATGTCACGAAAGGATTTTTATCATGACTATGTTCGGGCAGCGCTGATTACGGCGGGCTGGACAATTACAAAAGAGTCATTCATCCTTCGGTTTTTTAGCACACGCCTGTACATAGATTTTGCCGCAGAGCGAGTTGAAGAAGATGGCAGCCGGAGTGAGATTGTCGTTGAGGTTAAAAATTTTCGACTTCGCGAAGATTATGTGAATGAGTTTCAGAAAGCATTAGGTCAGTGCCTACTTTATGAAGCGCTGCTTATTGAAAATAAACTTCCTCATACCTTGTATTTGGCAATTCCGCAGGCAGTGTACAAAACCTTCTTTCAGGACGAAGTAATACAAGGCTTAATTGAAACGTGTCGCATCAGGCTCATAATCTTCGACCCACTTACTAAAACCTTGATTCAATGGAATGCTTAACCGAACTCCGTGAAATCATTGCCAAAGAACTGCAAAGTCAAATTGGCAACTATGCGGTGGGCACCATGAAGGATACATTCATTCAGAGCCGGGACTTAAACAGGTTCTTGGTTGTGTGTTACGGTTGGGATGATAAGACCGGACTGTACGAGTACGGAATTGTTCAGGACGTTGAAATACAGGCCGACGGCAAAGTGTTGATTCACGCTGATTTCACCGATGGGGATTTAGCTGAAGAGTTAGAAGATGCTGGTGTTCCTTATGATGTCATTATCAAAGGCTACGACGAGCGTACCAAGAACAGGCTCAACAAGAAGCAAAACATAAGTAAGCCGAACGATAATCATCAACGAATGGCCGCATAGGCAACAAATTGGTGGACAATTTTGACCTCAAAATTTCAGCCGTTCGATTTGATAAAATTAGTTTGATTGTTCACCTTAATGATGACAGCGAAATAGCCTTGCCGCTTGACCGACACCCACGTTTGCGCGATGCTTCGGATGAAGCCCGCAACGACTGGCGGCTCATAGGGCGCGGTCAGAGTGTCCACTGGGAAGCGACTGATGAGGATTTGTCGGTTGCTGGGTTCCTGATAAGTTGAACCAAGCGTGGCATAATCCTTTTATCGTTTATGCTGTAGAAAATAACCTGTGACACATGAAGTATTGCTTAAAATTTTTGCTGTTGCTGGTGACCAGCTTGATGACTGAAACAGCACCTTGTCAATCTCTGGCTTTAGGTCAACTCATTCAATTCAACAAACAAGATGGATTAACGGTCAATAATTATTTAATTAACAAGGGTTGGGTATTCGAAAGTCATCAGCAGTTACCTAGTGATTCTTCCGCTGGCACAATGTGGGTTTATGTGACCCCAAATAAGAAACAGACTGCTCAATTAGAGCGATATGTGAAAGAAGGTTACCATGGACGCATTAATTATGCGACGTCTAGCTACGCTACTTTCGAAGCTATACGCCAACAAGCCCTAGGGTATAAGATGGAACTAGTGAGTGAGGCGGTGAACGGCGACGCTATCACTAATCGATACAGAGGCGTAACTTATGACTTGTGGCTATCCGTTTCTAAACCCGCATCACAACCAACTACAACTTGGTACAGCCTAGAATTGAGTAATCATGGATTAGTTAAGGTTTTTATTTCATTAGACGGGAAAGAGCCCGAACTAAGGTGGGTAAGCGAATCTTCCTTGTCCGCCTTGCCGCCACTATCACCTCTGCAGGATAGCATAATAGCACTTGTGAAAAGAAGAGGGGGTGAAGTGATTCCTGCTTCAGGAGTACCGGATGTTTCGAAAGACACACCCAACAGGTCGTTAAATCATAACACAAAAGGACGAAAAAAATCGACATTAACTAACTTAGACTTTATTACCTGAACCCCATCCCCACGATACCACTACTCCGAGACAGGTCAGGGTAGCACAAGGTGGGACGGGTTTTGACCAATGGAATACCCAAGACCTAGCGAAAAACTATCACGCGGCGTGCCTGTCCGACCCGTGAAGCACTTTTTGTAGCGTCGAACTGTTAGCACAGACTCTAACAGTAAGAAATCAAACAGCTTAAACCCAAACAAATGGCGTTTGCTAAAAACAAGAAGTTAGTTCAAGACTTTTCCAAAGTCACCATCTCGCTGGCCTCGCCCGAAGTAATTCTGGAGCGCAGCACGGGCGAAGTGGTGAAACCGGAAACCATCAACTACCGCACTTACAAGCCCGAAATGGGTGGCCTGTTCTGTGAGCGAATTTTCGGGCCGGTGAAGGACTGGGAATGCCACTGCGGCAAGTACAAGCGTATCCGGTACAAAGGCATTATCTGCGACCGGTGCGGCGTGGAGGTGACGGAGAAGAAAGTGCGCCGCGAGCGCATGGGCCACATCGAGCTGGTGGTGCCGGTGGCGCACATTTGGTACTTCAAGAGCCTGCCGAACAAAATCGGCTACCTGCTGGGCCTGCCCACCAAGAAGCTCGACCAAATCATCTACTACGAGCGCTACGTGGTGGTGCAGCCCGGTTCGCTGGCTGACGAAGGGGTGCAAATCCTTGACTTCCTGACCGAAGACGAGTACTTGGACATCATCGACAAGCTGCCCCGCGAAAACCAGGCGCTGCCCAACGACGACCCCAACAAGTTCATCGCCAAGATGGGGGCCGATGCCCTGCAAATGCTGCTCGAGCGCATCAAGCTCGATGAGTTGAGCTACTCGTTGCGCGACTCGGCGGCCCACGAAACTTCGCAGCAGCGCAAGGCGGAAGCGTTGAAGCGCCTGCGGGTGGTGGAAGCCTTCCGCGACGCGCAAACCCGCGTGGAGAACAAGCCGGAGTGGATGGTTATCCGCATGGTGCCGGTAATTCCGCCGGAACTGCGGCCGCTGGTGCCGCTGGACGGCGGGCGTTTTGCCACGTCTGACTTGAACGACTTGTACCGCCGCGTCATCATCCGCAACAACCGCTTGAAGCGGCTGATTGAGATTAAGGCACCGGAGGTGATTTTGCGGAACGAGAAGCGGATGCTGCAAGAAGCCGTGGATTCGCTCTTCGACAACTCACGCAAGGTGAACGCCGTGCGGGCCGAAGGCAACCGGGCACTCAAGTCACTGAGTGATATGCTGAAAGGCAAGCAGGGGCGTTTCCGCCAGAACCTGCTGGGTAAGCGCGTGGACTACTCGGGCCGGTCGGTTATCGTGGTGGGGCCGGAGTTGAAGCTGCACGAGTGCGGCCTGCCCAAGAACATGGCGGCCGAACTTTTCAAGCCCTTCATCATCCGTAAGCTCATCGAGCGCGGCATCGTGAAGACGGTAAAGTCGGCCAAGAAAATCGTGGACCGCAAGGATGCCGTGGTGTGGGACATCCTCGAGAACGTGTTGAAGGGGCACCCCGTGCTGCTCAACCGGGCTCCTACCTTGCACCGCCTGGGTATTCAGGCGTTCCAGCCGCGCCTCATTGAGGGCAAGGCCATTCAGCTGCACCCGCTGGTGTGTACGGCGTTCAACGCCGACTTTGACGGTGACCAGATGGCAGTACACGTTCCGCTGGGGCCGGCGGCTATTTTGGAAGCCTCAATGCTGATGCTGGCTTCGCACAACATCCTCAACCCGGCCAACGGTGCCCCGATTGCGGTGCCGAGCCAGGACATGGTGTTGGGCCTGTACTACGTAACGAAGGGCAAACGCTCGACCCCCGAAGAGAAAATTGTGGGCGAAGACCGCATTTTCTACTCCGACGAAGAGGTGGTGATTGCCATCAACGAAGGGCAGCTCTCGAAGCACGCCTTTATTAAGGTGCGGACGCAGGTGCGCGACGAAAACGATGACCTGGTGACGAAGGTCATTGAGACGGTGGCGGGCCGGGTGCTGTTCAACCAGCTCGTGCCAACCGAAGTCGGGTTCGTGGACGAACTGC
>JANYFQ010000543.1 GCA_025362615.1 Hymenobacter sp.
CTCGTCGGAGGTGTGGGCCTCGGTGCCGTGGACGTTGCTCACGCCCACCAGCCCCAGCAGGAAGTTGGAGAGCTTGGACAGAAACCACGTCAGCGGCAGCGTGATGACGTAGAAAAACCGCAACGGGGCCACCAGGGCCAGGCTCACGGTTTCGGAGCGTTGGATGGCGAAGGCTTTGGGCAGCAGCTCGCCAAATACGACGTGCAAAATGGTGATAATGACCAGGCCCACCGGGATGGCGATGCTGTGCGCGGTTTCGGCGCTCATGGCCAGGCCCAGGCGGTGGATAACGCCTAGGATGAGTTCGGTGGTGACTTCCTCGCCCACCGCGCCCAGCAGCAGCGACGAAATGGTGACGCCCAACTGCGTGGCCGAAAGGTAGGCGTAGAGGTTGGCCAGCACCCCGACCGTCATCCGGGCAAAGCGGTTGCCCTCCTTGGCCTTGAGTTCGATGGCCGAGAGCCGCACCCGAATAAGGGAAAACTCGGCGGCGACGAAAAACCCGTTCAGCAGAACGAGCAGCAGTGTCAGAATAATTTTTAAACCCATGTCGGCGGCCCCCGGCAACGCACTCGGTTTGGGGGCCTTTGTTGCTCAAAAGTACGGCGTTTGGCGCGGGCGGTTGGCGTGGGTGGGGGCGGAGGCCGCCGCCCGAACCGGTGCGGCCCGCCAATTGGGCCGCAGAACTGTTATTTTGTATCCTCAAGCTAGTTCTGACTTTATGCGATTTGTCCGGTTTCTGTTTTTTATTCTTTTAGCGGCGTTCGGGCGCGGCGGCGCGGCCGTGGCCCAGGTGCTCACGCCCACGCACCTGAGCACGGCCCTGAGCCAGCCCTCGGCCAGGGTGGGGGAGGAGCTGACGCTGCTCGTCAATGCCCGCATCGACCCGACCTGGCACCTGTACGCGACGGATTTTAGCGACGAAGTGGGGCCGGTGGTGTTCACCCTCAAATTTGCCCCGAGTGCTGCCTACCAACTGCTGGGCAAGCCCGAATCGGTGAAATCGCACCACGAGCAGGACGATGTTTTCAAGGGCGAAGTGGCGTTTTGGGAGAAAACCGGGCAAATCCAGCAGCGCATCAAGGTGCTCCGGGCCGGCCCGCTCACCATCAAAGCCGAAGCCGATTACCAAACCTGCACCGACGTGGACGGCCGCTGCGTACCCGGCAACGAACCCCTGACCTGGGGGCCGCTGGCCGTAGCCGCCGGGGCCGCGACGGGCCGGGCGCATAGGACGACTGCGACCAATGCAACGGCTGGGACCGTGTCCACTGCGCCATCCGGCCTAGCTGCTTCAACTCAACCCAACACCGAAAACCTAACACCTAACGCCGAAAACCCAACACCCAACCCTGAAAATTCAACCCCCAACACCCAAAACCTAACACCCAACACCCAAGACCCAACGCCCGCCGCCACGGCGGCCCCTCAACCGACACCCAACACCCAACAACCCGCAACCAACCTCTGGGGCTTCGCCCTGGCCGCCTTCCTCTCTGGGTTGGTGGCGCTGCTCACGCCGTGCGTGTTTCCGCTGATTCCGATGACGGTTTCGTTCTTCACCAGCGGCTCGGATAGCCGGGGGCGGGGCATCCTCAAGGCAGTGGTGTATGGGTTGAGCATCGTGTTTGTGTACGTGGTGTTGGGCATGGTGGTGAGCGTGTTGCTGGGGCCGGATGCGCTCAACTTCATGGCCACCCACTGGCTGCCGAATTTGATTTTCTTCGCCGTGTTCGTGGTGTTTGGGTTGTCGTTTCTGGGCTTGTTTGAAATTACGCTGCCCAGCGGGCTGGTGAACTCGATTGACGCGCAGGCCGACAAGGGCGGCTGGGGCGGCGTGTTTTTCATGGCCCTGACGCTGGTGCTGGTGTCGTTTTCCTGCACCGGGCCGATTGTGACGAGCCTGCTCACGATGGCCTCGCAGGGCCAGCGGCTCACGCCGGTCATCGGGATGCTGGGCTTCTCGCTGGCGTTTGCGCTGCCCTTCACGCTGTTTGCCGTGTTTCCGGCGTGGCTCAAAAGCCTGCCCCGCTCGGGCGGCTGGCTCAACACGGTGAAGGTGGTGATGGGCTTCGTGGAACTGGGCCTGGCCCTCAAGTTCCTGAGCATGGCCGACCTCGCTTACCACTGGAACCTGCTGCCCCGCGACCTCTACCTCGTGCTCTGGATTGTGCTGGCCGGGCTGCTGGGGCTGTATTTGCTGGGCAAGTACCGCCTCTCGCACGACTCCGAACTGG
>JANYFQ010000409.1 GCA_025362615.1 Hymenobacter sp.
CAGAAATTTCGTGTCGGTGCATAGAAATGTCGCTGTATAAGGCAAAATTACATTAAACTTCTTATTGTCCTCACGACCTAGCCGCCGTGGCCCCCGAAACCCACCGCCACTTCCTGCTGCACAAGCCCTACGGCTGCCTGAGCCAGTTTCGCAGCGAGGCAAAAAAAGAACAGAAAAAGCATTTCCTGGGCGAGCTGCACGACTTCCCGCCCGGCCTGATGGCCATCGGCCGCCTCGACGAAGACAGCGAGGGCCTGCTGCTGCTCACCACCGACGGCCGCCTGAGCGAAACCATTCGCAGCCGCCACGTCGAGAAAGAATACCACGCCCAACTCGACGGCCTCGTCACCGACGCGGCCCTGGCCCAACTCGCCGCCGGCGTGCGCATCGGCACCGGCCCCAATGCTTACTGCACCGCCCCGGCCCGCGCCGCCCGGCTATTGCCCGCGCCCGACTTCGCCCCCCGCAGCCGCCGCGTCCGCGACGACCGGCACGGCCCCACGTCCTGGGTCAGCCTGGTACTCACCGAAGGCAAGTTTCGGCAGGTGCGCCGCATGACGGCCGCCGTGGGCTTCCCCACCCTGCGGCTGGTGCGGGTGCGCGTGGGCCGCTTCTGGCTGGGCACGTTGCCGGTGGGCACGGCCGTAGAAGTGGACCTGGCAACCGTGGAAGCGGACCTGGCAACCGGGCCGGCCGACGCGCCCGCGCCCGCCAAAAAAACCCCGCCAACTTCTCCGCCGCCGCCGTAACTTTGCAGCCATTCAATGGCTTGTTGGGCACGGGCCACTTAGAACCGGCACAACACGCTTCGCTTAACACCAACTATGGGTAGGTCACAAGAAACTTTTGGTAAGAAAGACAACGAGAAAAAGCGCCTGAAAAAGCGGCAGGACAAGGAGGAGAAGCGCGACGAGCGCAAGGCCAACGCCAAGCCCGGCCAAAGCCTCGACGAAATGCTGGCCTACGTGGACGAGAACGGCAACATCGTCAGCACCCCGCCCGACCCCAGCAAAAAGCGCATCATCAAGGACTCCGACATCCGCATCAGCATCGCCAAGCAGGAAGACCGCGAGCAAGAGGACCCCGTGCGCACCGGCACCGTGGCTTTCTTCAACGACAGCAAGGGCTACGGCTTTATCAAGGACCAGCAGACGCAGCAAAGCATTTTCGTCCACGCCAACGGCCTCGCCGGCGGCCCCATCAAGGAAGGCGACAAGGTGACGTTCGAGACCGAAATGGGCCAGAAAGGCCCCACCGCTGTGCGCGTGAAACACGCCTCGGCCACGCCGCCGCCCGCTGCCGTGGTGCCTGCCCCGGAGCCGGAGCCAGCGGCGTAAGCAGTCGTTTACCACTGCGTTTTTGAAAGCGGCCGTGACTCTCCAATACAGAGTTACGGCCGCTTTTTGTATGTTTGGCCCGGCTTTTTTAGTTCGTCTTCCTGTTTTGCAGACGTAGGTTTATGACTGTTTCCGCCCCCCTCGAAATTCCATTCAACCGCCGGCACCTGTTTTTCGTGTTCGTTGTCGTGGTGCCAATTTTTCTTGGGATGGGCGCGTGGTTTGCCTTGTTTCCGCCAGCCGTTCAATTCCCGTTTCCCCTCCAACCCGGTATGGTGAGGGCGTTGGGCATCGTCACCTTCGTATTCTTCGGGTTGTGCGCTGTGCCCCTTTTTCGGCAATTACGCAGCAAGGGGCCGGGCCTGCTGCTGACCGCCGAGGGGTTCACCGACTACTCGACCAATTTGCCAACCGGGCTGTTCGTGTCGTGGGCCGAAGTAGCGGCCATCGAAACGAGCGAAGTGGCCCGGCAGCCGCTTCTGACGGTCTTCGTCCACGACCCCGCTGCTGTCATCGCTCGCCACCCCAACGCTTTGCGACGGCGGATGACGGCCATCGGCACCGACACGTATGGCACCCCCGTCCAAATTTCCGTGGGGTCGCTGTACTGCACCCCAACCTCTTTGCAAGCCGCCATGCAGGCGCGGCTGGCCGCCTGGCAGGCGCGGGGGTAGAGGGCGGCTACGCCGTTAGCTCCCCATCCCACACGCCCACCACAATGCCGGTGCGCTTGATTTCCTGCACAAACGGGTTCCAGTCGGTAAATTGCTCCGGCGCGAAGGTATGCGGCTCAATGTCTATGTGCTTCACGACAGAGCGAATAAAGGGCTTGATGTCGATGAATGCCGCGCCGGTGAAATTATCTGCCACCAAAGCCAAGTCAATGTCGGAATAGTCGTGC
Organism: Hymenobacter sp.; assembly: GCA_025362615.1. GTDB lineage: Bacteria > Bacteroidota > Bacteroidia > Cytophagales > Hymenobacteraceae > Hymenobacter. The sequence goes on from JANYFQ010000409.1 coordinate 2,239, forward strand.
TGCTCGTTGCGGGCAAAGGAGCCAAACAAAATGGCCTGGCGTAGCGGAATGCCGAGTTGGCGCAATTCCCCAAGAAATTGGCCAACGCGAGCTAGGGCAGTTTGCTGAGTAACCATGAGCGCAAAAGTTCAACTTCGTGCAGCAGATTGCGGGTGTATTCTTCGGTGGCGAGCCGCGCCACCGCCCGCTGATAATCGGGATAACGCCCTTCCAATTGAAAGCGGTTCAACTCGGCCGCCGTATTCTCCTGGCTAATGTCCGGCGCTAGTTGCGTGTTTGCCCAAATTGATAAAATGTTGTGAATACGCGGCGGATAGTCGCCTTGGTTACTCACCACCCAATGGGCTTTGCTTATCTTTTCGATGGTCAAATGTGCCAGAAACAAGCACTGCAAGTACCGTTTCGTACCGAACAAATCTTTCGCCGACAGCCAATCATCCTCCGCTGTTTCGCACCAATACGCAAGGTGTTCCAGCTTCGTCATGAAGCAAAAGTAACGCGAAAGCGGCCGAAGCCCCTAGTGGCTCCAGCCGCTTTAGGTAAGGCTTGCGGGCAGATTTCAAAAAGCTTTCCGGTTTATATTCGTGCCAAGCTACCGTTGTCACAAAAAATCCAATCGATTTTTTTAAATATTTGAAAAAAATATCATGATTTTTACAAGACAAATCGTGGCTGCAACGACACTCTGTTTAAGCGGATGCGCCATTTTTGGAGCGCATCACGACGCAAAAGGGCCATCATTTTACAAAAGCCTGAGCGCGGCTGAAAAACTTGCCATTGACGACCAAGGAATGATAACCAAGAAATGGCACGGGGTTAACAAGTACGGGGACTTTTCAAAAGGAACCCTACTGATTATCAAAAACAGCTCGGGTAAATACAATTTTGTCGAAACTGGAACTTGGACGCTCAACTATTGGGCATTCAATTTTTCTGGACTAAAGGCACACATAAAGGATTCCGTAATTTATGATTTATTCGGCAATATTACTTATCGAGAAGAATTTTTGCAGGATTTAAAAGCGGATTCTAAATACCATTTATTTGAAAAATGGACGAGTACCGAAACTGATGGATTTAGGCAAATAGTCACTTCCTACTACCCTAATGGCATGATTAGGTACACTCAAAACATTTCCATCACAAACAGTAAGGAGAAAATTACGGACTACTCAA
>JANYFQ010000627.1 GCA_025362615.1 Hymenobacter sp.
GGTCTGGCTGACGTCGGTATACCTGAGCGGCGGCTACGACCGGCCCACCAAAACGGGGCGCATCGTGCGCGGCGTGTTTCTGGGTACGGTGCTAATTTCGGCCGCCTCCAACTTCTTCGATGCCTGGCGCTTTTCCAAAGCACTTATTGTACTGGGCGGCAGCTGGGCCGTGGTGGCGCTGGTGGGCCGCCAAATGCTGGCCCACTTCCTCAAATACAAAGACTTGCGCCTGAGCGAGCGCCGCCAGAAAAACATCGCCATCGTAGGCTCGGGCAAGGAAAGCCAGCGCGTTCGCCAGCTCCTCGAAGCGGCCCAGGTGCCCGCCCGCCTTATCGGCTACGTGAGCGTGGACGACGCCGACGACACGCCGAACGAAGCTATCAACTCGCTGACCAACAACGACCCAATTGCTGACCCCGACTCCCATTCACTCACTCACTCATTCGCTCACTCACACCTTGGGTCCCTCCGCCAACTGGCCGACATCATCCGCCTCTACGCCCTCGACGAGCTGATTTTTTGCGGCCGCGACCTGCCCGCCAGCCAAATCATCGGCCTCATGCTGAGCCTACCCACCGAGCCACCGGTGGACTACAAAATCCTGCCCGAAAACAGCGAGTACATCATCGGCAGCAGCAGCAAAGACGCACCCGGCGACTACTACACCCTCGACCTGGCCCTACGCCTGCACCAGCCCGCGCAAGCCCGTGCCAAGCGTTTGTTCGACGTATTGGCCAGCCTTGGATTATTAATTTTGAGTCCAGTAATCACCTGGTTTCAAGCCAACAAGCCCGGTTTTTACACCAACTGCCTGGCCGTGCTGGCAGGCCGCCGCACCTGGGTGGGGCTGCACGCGCTGGCCGGCCCCGCCACGGCCCGGCCCGCCGTGCTCTCGCCCGCCGATGCGGCGGCCCGCCCCCACGAGCCGCTCAACGCGGCTACGCGCCGCCGGCTCGAACTGCTTTACGCCAAGGACTACGAGCCGGGCATGGACCTGAGCATTGTGGCCCGCTGCTGGCGGCGGCTGGGCTGATGCGCTCCGTACCTTTGCCAGCCCATTCCCACCCCGCCCGTAATTGTTTGGCCGCGCCGTTTCGACGGTCGGGCAACGCGGGTTTCATTCCTGCATACCATGTCCGAAACCGCTACCCTCGCCCCGCCCTCACCCCTGGCCGACCGCCTTTTGCGGATGACCGAACCGGCCACCATCGCGATGGCCAAAAAGGCCCGCGAGCTGGCCGCGCAAGGCGTGGACGTCATCAACCTGAGCTTCGGCGAGCCGGATTTTCCGACCCCCCAATACATCAAGGATGCCGCCAAAAAAGCGCTTGACGACGGCTACACGCTCTACACCCCGGTGGCGGGCATCCCGGAACTGCGGCAGGCCATTTGCGACAAATTTCGGCGCGAAAACCAACTCGATTTTCAGCCTAACCAAATCGTAGTCAGCACCGGAGCCAAGCAGGCGCTGGCCAACGCCGTGCTGAGCCTGGTGAACCCCGGCGACGAGGTTGTCGTGTTTTCGCCCTACTGGGTGAGCTATTCGGAGATGGTGAAGCTGGCGGGCGGCATCACGGTGGAGCTGCTGGGCACGCTCGAAAACGACTACAAAGTGACGGCCACGCAGCTCGAAACGGCCATCACCGAGCGCACCAAGCTCATCATGTATTCGTCGCCGTGCAACCCCACGGGGGCGGTTTTCAGCCGCGAAGAGCTGGGCGAAATTGCCGCCGTGCTGGCCCGCCACCCGCAAGTATTTGCGCTGGCCGATGAGATTTACGAGTACATCAATTTCGTGGGCGAACACGTCAGCCTGGCCCAATTCGCCGAAATTGCCGAGCGCGTCGTCACCGTAAACGGCTTCTCGAAAGGCTACGCCATGACGGGCTGGCGGCTGGGCTACCTAGCTGCCCGTCAAGACATTGCCGCCGCCTGCGAAAAATTTCAGAGCCAGATAACCTCCGGCACCAACTCCATTGCCCAGCGGGCGGGCGTGGCGGCGCTGCAAGGCGGCCGGGCCTCGGCCGACGAGATGGTGACGGCCTACCGCCGCCGCCGCGATTTGGTGCTGGAAGTTGCCCGCACCATTCCGGGCCTGCAAACGCCCACGCCCAGCGGCGCCTTTTACGTTTTCCCCGACGTGTCGGCTTTCCTCGGCCGCACCGCCCCCGACGGTCGCTCCATCGTCACGGCTACCGACCTGGCCCTGTACCTGCTCGCCGATGCCCACGTAGCGGCCGTAGCCGGCGATGCATTCGGGGCACCGCGGTGCGTACGTTTCAGCACCGCCGCCGCCGATGATAAGCTGGTGGAAGCCTTCCGGCGTATCAAAGCCAGCCTGGGGAAATTGAGTTAAGCGGTGGGAGTTAAGAGTTGCGCTGGCGACAGTTTAGCACGAAGCGCGTAACTGTCTGCCAACCAGTTGGGCAAGTTTGCAACTTACACCCCAGAACGATTGCCCCCAACGATTTCGGCCTCTTCGACAAGTTGCAAACTTGCTCAACTCAGCGGCTGACAGTTACGCGCTGTGCGCTAAATTGTCGCCAGCACAACTCATAATTTATAATTCATAATTTTCTTTTGACCTCCCTTCCCGACCTTTTTCAAGCTTTCAACAAGCTGCGCGTCCTCATCGTCGGTGATGTGATGGTGGACGCTTACGTGTGGGGCAACGCCACGCGGCTCTCGCCCGAAGCGCCCGTGCCGGTCGTGAACGTGCTCCGCACCGAGCAGCGCCTGGGCGGGGCCGCCAACGTGGCCCTCAACGTGCAGGCGCTGGGCGCCACGCCGCTGCTGTGCGCCGTGGTGGGCACCGATGCGGGCGGCGAACAACTGCGGAACCTACTGATTGCGCGGGGCCTGTCGGCCGATGGCATCGTGCAAAGCCCGCACCGCCCCACTACCGTCAAGCAGCGCATCCTGGCCCACGACCAGCAACTGCTGCGCCTCGATTCGGAAGTCGAAACCGACCTCAACGCCGCCGAAACCGCCCAGCTCCTGGCGGCCTACGACGACCTGCTGGCCCGAGCCGACGTAGTAATTTTTGAGGACTACGACAAGGGCGTGCTGCGCCCCGACATCATCGCCGCCTGCATTGCCCAGGCCCGCGAGCGTGGTATCCCGACGGTGGTGGACCCCAAGAAAAAGAACTTTCTGGCCTACCGCCACTGCACCCTTTTCAAGCCCAACCTCAAGGAGCTGCGCGAAGGATTGGGGCTGAGTTTCGGCCCGCCCGCCACCGACCGGCCGGGTTTTGAAGCCGCCGTAGCCCGCCTGTGCGAAGAACTAACCCCCGAAACGGTGCTGGTCACGCTCTCCGAAGACGGCGTTTTTGCCGGGCAAGGCGAGCAAAAAACCTACCTTCCGGCGCACCTCCGCACGATTTCCGACGTGTCGGGGGCCGGCGATACCGTCATCAGCATCGCCGCGCTGTGCGTGGCACTGGGTCTGCCCGCCGCCCGCCTCGCCGCCCTGGCCAACCTCGGCGGCGGCCTGGTTTGCGAACAGCTCGGCGTGGTGCCCATCGAGAAAAGCAAACTTTTGCAAGAAGCGTTGAACGAAGGTATTTGAGAAATGTACCACCAAGCTGTGCTGCCACCGGA
>JANYFQ010000658.1 GCA_025362615.1 Hymenobacter sp.
ACCGTGAGCTTCGCCACCGCCGCCGGCAGCCAGCCCGAGGGCAATAGCGGCACCAGCCCCTACACCATCGCCGTGACCCTGGCCAACTACGCCGGCCCGGCCTTTACGGTGCCCGTGACGGTGGAGGCCAGCGGCACCTCCGCCACCAGCCCCGCCGACTATACCCTGCTCACGACGACGCTCACCTTCGGCGGCGGGGTGGCCCCCGGCCCCGTGACGCTCACCATCGTGGGCGACCTCGTCCCCGAACCCGACGAAACCGTGCGCCTGCGCCTGGGCACGCCCTCCAACGCCGCCGTGCTGCCGGGCACCAACCCGGCCCACACCCTCACCATCGCCAACGACGATGCCCTGCCCGCCGGGCTGCCCTGCACCCGGCTCTACTTCTCGCAGTACGCCGAAAGCAGCACCGGCAACAGCAAGGCCGTCGAAATCTACAACCCCACCAACGCCGCCGTGCCCCTGGCCGGCAAGCGCCTCGAGCTGTTCGCCAACGGCCGCACTTCGATGCCCACTGCCCAGGCCCTGACGGGCAGCATCCCGGCCTTCGGCACCTACGTGGTGGCCAACACCGGCGTGACCGACCCCGGCCTCGCCGCCGTGGCCACCGGCCCCACCGGCACCACCAGCAGCGTGGCCTTCTTTAACGGCGACGACGCGCTGGCCCTCTTCGACGGCACCGACACGCTCGACATCATCGGCGTGATTGGCCAGCAGCCCACCGCCACCGGCTGGACCACCGCCGGCACCGGCTCGACCCTCAACAGCACCCTCGTGCGCCTGCCCGCCACCGCCCAGGGTGGCCGCTGGACCGGCCCCAACGGCGCCGCCACCTGGACCGGCAACGGCGTGGACAACTTTGCCGGCTTCGGCAGCTACACCAGCACCGCCTGCAACGTGACCGGCACCCGCCCCGCCGCCGCCATCCGCCACGCCCTGGCGCTGTTTCCCAACCCGGCCAGCACCGCCCTCACCGTGGGCCTGCCCGGCCTGGGCAGCGCCCGGCCCGCCACCCTGGCCTTGTTTGATGGCCTCGGCCGCTGCGTCCGCACCCAGCCTGCAACGCTCGGCGCGGCGGCTACCGCCCGCCTCGACCTGCGCGGCCTGCCCGCCGGGCTGTACGCCCTGCGCGTGAGCACGGCCGGGGCCGACTACGTGGGCCGCGTGGTGGTGGAGTAAACGCCGGCGCAAGCCGGGCGTAACGTAAGTTTGTTGTCCCGTCCAACACCCCGTGCCCCATGACCGCCGACCAACGCCTCGACCAACTCGAACCCCTGCTGGCCCAAAGCCTGGCCACCCTGGACCGCCACACGGCCCAAAATAAATTCATCATGAACGCCTTGGCGCACCACAGCGACCAAATCAGCTTCCTGCTGGAAAAAACCGCCGATTTGGCCACTGACGTGGCCGAACTCAAAACCGACGTGGCGGGCCTTAAAACCGACGTGGCCGGCCTCAAAACCGACGTGGCCGAACTCAAAGCCGACGTGGCCGGCCTCAAAACCGACGTGGGCAAGATGGACACCAAACTCGACCTCATCCTCGACTTGCTGGGCAACCGCACCCGGTAGCCGCTAGTGGTTTTTGCCCCCAACCAACAACACCCCGACCCTTACCGGGCCGGGGTGTTTTTTTTGAACCTGCTAACTGCTATCCGCTCAACACCCTCACTCCACCACAAAATGCCCTTCGCCGTCCACGCCTTCCAGCACCACCAGCAAGTACGGCGCGTCGGCATCCGGCCCCAGGCGGGCGTAGTCGGCCAAGTGTAAGTCGGTGCGGTGTTTTACGGGCACGCCCTGGCCGGGCAGGGGGCGGGCCGTGGGGGTGGCGGCGGTGTAGAAGCGCAGCACCCGGCCCCGGCCCGAGCGGTTGCCCAGCGTGGGGTCGGGCAGGCCGGCGGTGCGGCGGTCGAAGACGAGGCCCACGGTACCGGCCGGCAGCAGGCCCCGGTAGCGGGGGCGGCGGCGGGCGGCGGTTTTGAGGATGCGCCGGGCCTTGTCGTACTCGGCCACCAGCGCGGGCTGGGCCAGGGCCTGGGCCCGCACCAGGGGGTCGAGCTGCTGGGCCAGCACGGCGTCGGCGGCTTGCAGCAGGCCGGGGAGTTCGTCGGTGGCGGCGCTCGTCCCGATTTCAATTTGCCGGGCCGCGCCCTGGGTTTTTTCCAGTTCGGCGCGGTCGGCGGCCAGGGCTTTGCCCACTTTGGGGTCGTAGCCGGCATCGGCCAGGTCGGCGGGTTGGAGGGTGGCGATGCCTTCGGCGATGGCCGCCAGGTAGGCCAGGTACTCGGCGTCCTTGCCTTGCAGGCGCTTGCCGACGGTTTGTTTGAGGGCCGCCCGCCGGGTGGGGTCGTCGGTGAGGGCCACCACGAAGAGCCGCAGCACTTCGGCCCGCTCGGCGGCTTCCTTTTTGACGGTTTCGCGGGTGCGGGTCACGCCCGTAGTGGGCTGCTCCTGGGTTTTGGCCACGGCCAACACCTGCGCCGCCACGGCCGCCAGCGCCTCGCGGCCCGCCGCAATCCGCTTGATGGCCAGCAGCGGCTGGCCGCCTTCGTCGAGAAACCGCAGCACGGTTTGCAGCATCGTTACTTTATTCTGTTGCTTGGTGTCCATGAAAAAGAGGTAAAAAAGTGAACGTAAGAAAACAAACAGCCCCAAAGGCACGGCTAAACTACGGCGCAACGCCCACATCAGCGCCCCGCCACCGCCGAGGCAGCCTAATCGACCATCCAGGTAGCCTAATCGGCCATCCAGCCACCACAATCGACCTGCCGGACAGTACAATCGGCCATCCAGCCACCACAATCGGGCTGCCGGACAGCACAATCGACCCGCCAGGCACTACAATCGACCATCCAGGCACTACAATCGACCTGCCGGACAGCACAATCGACCATCCAGCCAACACAATCGACCCGCCAGCCAACGAAGCTGGGTAGCAAGGCGAGAGGCGGGGCGGGCGGGGTTGCCGGC
>JANYFQ010000420.1 GCA_025362615.1 Hymenobacter sp.
AACCAGGGGCCAGTGCGGAGCGGAGCAGGGCAGGGCGGCAACGGCTACCAGCAGCCGCCGGTGTACGGCAACGGCGGTAGCAGCGGCAGCGGCGCGGCTCCCGCGCCGGTACTGGCAAGCACCCCCGCCCCGCCATCCAAGGACCCGCTTTACGGCACGGGCGGCATCAAGGGGCCGCATTCGACGACTGCGCCTCCCGTGAAGTCGGAGCCGAGTGCGCCGGTGGTGACTTCGCCGGCGCAGCCCGTGCAACCCGCCCCGCCCACCGACCCGCTCTACGGCACCGGCGGCATCAAGGGGCCGCACCCCACAAAAACCGACGGCGATGCGCCCGTGCTGCAACCCAGCCACAGCGGCGGCGTTCGGCCCGGCCGGATGCAGGACGAAGAACCCGCCGACCCGCTGGCGGGCACCGGCGGCATCAAGGGGCCGCACCCCGTGAAAACGGACAACGAGGAAGGCCCCGTCCGCACGGTGCGGGCCAGTGAGCTGCCCAACCCCGGCCCCGGCAAGGGCGATGTCAAGCCCGACGGGCCGGCGTTTGAGTTCAGCAAGTCGCCCTGCCTGGGGCCGTGCCCCAGCTACACGGCCACGGTGTGGGCCGACGGCCGGGTGCGCTACAATGGGCAGCTCAACGTGCCGCGCATCGGCACCTTCGAGCTGCGCCTAGACCCCGCCACCGTGGCCATGCTGCTGCAACAAGCCAGGGACGTAAGCTTTACCGAGCTGCGCGACCACTACGCCAGCGGCGCCACCGACATTCCGGCCACCACGCTTACCATCTACCAGGCCAACGGCCGCAGCAAAACCGTGGTCGTGGAAGACAACGCCCCCGAGGAGGTGAATGCGTTGTTCGGCAACGTGGCCGGGGCCATTAGTGGCGTGGCGGGCGGCGCCGGGCAGCGGGAGGAGAAGTAGGTTGTTGGTTTCTGGTTTCTGGTTTCTTGTTTCTTGTTTCTTGTTTCTTGTTTTCTAACGATTGACTGCCTGATTGATGGAGACGCAACCAGAAACGAGAAACGAGAAACGAGAAACGAGAAACGAGAAACCAGAAACCAGAAACCAGAAACGCAAAATCGTCATCATCGGGCCGGCGTATCCGCTGCGGGGCGGGCTGGCGAGCTTTGACGAGCGGCTGGCGCGGGCCTTTGCGGCCGAAGGCGACGCGGTGCGGATTGTGACCTTCTCGTTGCAATACCCCGACTTTCTGTTTCCGGGCCAGACGCAGTACAGCACCGGGCCGGCCCCGGCGGGGCTGGACATTGAAGTAAGCCTGAACGCGGTGAACCCCCTGAGTTGGTGGGCCGTGGGGCGGCGGCTGGCGCAGGAGCGGCCCGACGTGGTGGTGTTTCGGTTCTGGCTGCCGTTTATGGGGCCGGCGCTGGGCACGGTGGCCCGGCTGGTGGTCCGCAACGGCCACACCCGCGTGGTGGCCATCACCGACAACGTGATTCCGCACGAGAAACGGCCCGGCGATGGGCCGCTCACGCGCTACTTCCTCCGGGCCTGCCACGGCTTCGTGACCATGAGCCGCGCCGTACTGGCCGACCTCGCCCGCCTGGGTTTCGCCAATCGGCCCGCCCTGTACCGGCCGCACCCGCTCTACGATAATTTCGGGCCGGGCCGGCCCAAAGCCGAAGCCCTGGCCGCGCTGGGGCTAAACCCGGCCTTCGGGTATCTGCTGTTTTTTGGTTTCATCCGGGCCTACAAGGGGCTTGATGTGTTGCTCGAAGCCTGGGCCGACCCGCGCCTGGCGGCGCTGCCGGTGCGGCTCATCATCGCCGGAGAATTTTACGAGGAGGCCGCGCCCTACGAGGCGCTCATCGTCAAACACGACCTGGAAAGCCGCTTGGTGCGGGCCACCCATTTCATTGCCGACGCGGCCGTGGCCGACTATTTTTCGGCCGCCGACCTGGTGGTGCAGCCCTACAAGCACGCCACGCAAAGCGGGGTCTCGCAGGTGGCCTACCACTTCGGAAGGCCCATGCTGGTGACGGACGTGGGCGGCCTGGCCGAAGGCGTGCCCAACGAGATTGTGGGCTACGTGGTGCCGCCCACGGCCCAGGCCATCGCCGATGCGCTGGTGGATTTTTACGCGAACAACCGCGAGGAGGAGTTTGCGGCCGGGGTGCGGGCCGAGGCCAAAAAGTTTTCGTGGGAGGTGCTGGTGGCAGCGCTGATGGAAGTGGCGGGCCACTCGTTGGACGAATCGCCCGCAGGGCTTCGTCCGACGAGTGCGGTTTGAACGATTCGCGTTGGGGTGCGTTGTGACAAATTGTGCGGTAACAAAACAATTTTGTCACCGCACAACTTGTCACACGGCATCCCCATTCGGTTTCGTTCTCGTCCGCCCATGCTCAAACGCCGCACCTTTTCGCACCAACAAGGCCCCCGTCCGGTCCAGAACGCCGCCCAACGGGTCCGGGCCGAGCTGGGCCTGACCCAGAACGACCTGGCCCACCTGCTGGAGGTGTCGCGCTCGGCCGTGGCGATGGACGAGCGCGGCGAGCGCAGCCTGCCCTGGCCCAACGCGGCCCTGTACTATGCCCTGCAAGTGGCGCTGAACGTGCCGCCCCCGCCCCCCGACGCGCTGCCGCCCCCGGCCCTGAGCGCCGCCAACCGCGCCGACCTGGACTTCTACCGCCAGGGGCTGGCCCTGCAAGTGCATCCGCTGGCGCAAAAGCTGCGCTGCGCCCTGGTGCCGCTGGCCCAGGCCCGGCGCTGGCAGCAGGTGCTGCCGGCGTTGCGGGCGGCCTTCGCGGCGGCCAACGCCGGGGCCGAAGCCCACGCCTGGCTCGATACGTTTGAGCGGCGGGCGGCCCGCACCGAGCGCACCGCCGGCGGCCCGCTGGCGCAGTTGCAGACGCGGCTGGCCGCAGTGGCCTTCGAGCTGGCCGAGCTGGACCGCCTGCTGGCGGCCCCACTGGCGGCGTAGGGTTGCCCGTGCCGCCTACACCGCCATTCGCCCGGCCACGGGCTTACCGGGCCACGCTTTCGCGCACGGCTTGCAGCACGTTGGCGGCCGGCAAATCTTCCATGCAGCTCGTGCCGAGTTGGCACGAACCCCGGTAGAAGCACACGCAGGGCTTGGTTGGCCCCACAATCTGGCCCCGGCCGTAGAGGTCGAATTCGTGGGGGTTGAAGATGTTGTTCATCAAAATCGTGGGCTTGCGGAGCGCGATGCTGATGTGCATCCCCATCGTGACCTGCGTCACGATGCCGTCCATTTGGTTCATGAGGTTGATGAACTGGGGGAGGGGGAAGGTGCCGAGGTAGGCGGCGCCGGTGGCGGCGTGCAGGGCCTGGTTGCGGGGGTGTTCGGCCTCGCCGCCGAGCAGCACGGGCGTGTAGCCGGCGGCCTGCAGGCCACGGACGAGGGCGGTCCACTTGGCGTCACTCCAGAGGCGGGTGGTCCAGCGGTCGCCGCAGCCGGTGTTGAGGCCGATGCGGGGGCCGGCGGCAGCGGGCAGCTGGCTCCAGTCGTAGCCTTTGTCGTCGTGGGTGTCGAAGACGTATTCTTCGCCCCGGAAATCGAAG
>JANYFQ010000697.1 GCA_025362615.1 Hymenobacter sp.
GCCGGAGCGCCAGCCGCCGGGCGAGGCCCCTTCGTAATAGACGCGGCCCTGGTCGTAGAAGCCAAACACGCCGTAGAAGAAGGGCAAAAACCCGTTTTTTACCTGCCCCAGGGCCAGGCGCAGCTCGGAATTGACATAGACGCTGGCGTCGCCGGTGAAGCGGTTGCGGTAGTAGCCGCGCAGGTTTTCGCGCAGCCCCAGGCTCGTGAATTTGTAGAACGGAATGTCGGCATCGGCCCCGTAGTTGGCCGCTCCGCCGCCCTTGAGCACGAGCGTGACGGGTAGCCCCAGCCGCGCTGTGCTGTAGTATTCAGCAAAGCCCTGGGTGAGGCCGAAGATGGCCCGGTTGCTGCCGCCGTTGAGCTGCCGGTAGCTCTCGTGCTGCGCCCGCAGGCGCACCCCGCGCCGGGCAAAGGTGGGCCGGTCGCGCAGGTCGAGGTCGAGCACGGCGCTCAGGCCGAGCAGGCTTTGGGCGGCGGTGTTGGGGCGGATGTCGGCCGTGCCGGGGGTGCGCCCGAGCACGCCCAGGTAGCTGTCGGGGGCGAAGTCGGTGGTGTAGTTTTCGTAGGTGGGGCCCACGCGCAGCAGGCTGCGCTGGAAAAACGTGCGCTCCAGAAACGCGTTCAGCACCACGCCCTGGTAGCGGGCGCGGTAGAGGCGGTTGTCGAAGCCCGTTTGGTCGAAGCCGGTGTTGTTGCCCAGCCCGAAGAAGTTGTAAAACGGAAAAAAGCTGCCGTAGCTGGCCGATGCCCCGGCGTCGGTCTGGCCGATGGCGTAGCGGTGCCGGGTGGCCACCGTAAGCTGCCGTTGGCCGCCAGTGCTGGCTTCGGCTAGGAAGGAATACTGGTTTTTGAAGCCCGGCTTGCGGAAGCCCTGGCGCACGAGGGTGAGGCCGGCGCTGGCTTGCAGGCCGTCGTTGCCGTTGTAGCTCAGGCCGATGGCGGGCCGGTAGGTGTCGAACTCGAACTGCTCGCGGTCGTAGGCATTCACGCCGGGGTGCCGGCTGGTGCGGTTGTCGGCTTCGGGGCCGAGGGCGAGGTCGGTGTCGGGCAGGTCGTAGATTTTGGTGCGGCGGCGCAGGCCAGCGGCGCGGGAGTCGTCGGCGATGCGGTCCTTGCCGTCGCCGCCTACCACGCGCACCAGCACGCTGCCCCGCCCACCGTCGCCGGTGACGCTGAAAATGTCGCGCCCGCCGAGGCCGTAGAGGCACACTTCCTGGGTTTCGTTGGGTTCGAAGATGCGGTCGAACAGGGCCGCGCCGCTGGGGGCATCGCCGTCGCCGTTGCGGTCAAACAGTTGCACCCGCACCCGGCCGCCGGGCAACCGGTTCACCTGAAACACCTCGCCCTTGTTGCTGCCCACCACGTCCACGCGCCGGGCCAGCAGGCGGTAGTAGTCATCAACGGCCTGCGGCAATTCCTGGATGCGCTGCTTAAGCTTGCGGTTGATGTCAAGCCCCGAAAGCGGCTGAATTTCAGCCGGAAATTTACTCGTAGCCTCATCAATAACGGCGGGTGTGAGTTGGGTTTGCAGGTAGCGGGCGGCGGCCTGCCAGTCGGCGCGGCTCAGCGATTGGAGCAGGAACCTGTCCAAATGGCGGGCGGGCCAATTGAGGCTTTTCATGTCCTCAAAATGGGTGTTGAAGCCCTCGATGCTGGGCAAGGCCCACTCGCGGTTGGCGAGGTAGGTGAGCAGGCCGTTCCACTGCGTGAAGCTCTGGTCGCGGTCGCGCGGGATGGGCCGGTACACGGTGCCGCCCTTGGTTTTGTAGCCGGCCCATTTCCAGTTGTCCTCGTGCTTGCCGAAGTCGGCCACCAGCATATCGAAGGCGCGGGCGCGGGCCAGGGCGGGGGCATCGACGCGGTTGTCGTGGTCTTTATAAAGCTTGCGAAACAGCCCGAACGAGCGCGTCACCTCCTCCGAGCCGCCGAAGCCCGGCAGGTTGGGCTTGGGGTCCTGGGGCGAGTCTTCGAGGGTGCCGAGCAGGCCGGCGTAGCGGGCGCGGTAGGGGCCGAGCGCCTCCGAATCGGGCAGCCGGAACAGGCGCGGCCGGGCGTGCAGAATGTCGGTCTGGTCGAGCAAATGGCCGATGGCCAGGTTGGAGTAGGGGTGGGCCGTGGCCGTGACGTCGCGCAGCACGTCGGCGGCCACCGAGTTGCGCAGCTCGGGCGGCAGGATGGTCGTAACATCTTTATCGACCGACCGAAACACGTACTCGGCGCTGTCGGCGGCGATGAGCTTGAGCGAGGTTGTTTGCCGCCCGCCGCCCTTGCCGGTGGGCCGCAGCCCGCCGCGTTCGGTGGCCAAATCGAGCGTCGGCACCGCCACGGGTTGCAGCCACGCCGTGCGGTACACCTTGCCGATGAAGAGCCGCTTCCAGAAGCCGGCGGCGTACTCCGGCCCGGCCACTACGCGTGCCGTGGTGGCCGGCGCTGGGGTTGTGGGTTGGCTTTGGGTGGCTTGAGCGTTCTGGTCGGGTTGGGCTCCGGGCGTTGCAACGGCTTCCGCCCCCGGTCCGAAGAGCGTGGCGGCGAAGGCTTGCGCGGCCGGGGCTTCGGCGCTGGCAAACGTAAAAAAGGCGGCCTTCACTGTGCCATCGGGCGCGTAGTCGAGCCGCGAAAAACCCTCCGCGCTGGCGTTGTAGAGCGCCCCGTTGTTGGCCCCGACGTGGGCGCGGCGCACAAGCGAGCCGCTGACGAGGTGGTAGTTGCCTTGCAGCGGCGCGAGCTGCAGCGAGAAGTCGTGGGCCGCCGCGTACACCGTGCCGGGGCGGCTTTGCAGGGTGCTGAGCAGCTCCTTGGCCAGGGCCTGGTAGCCGGGCGAGGCCAGGTCGCGCGGGGTGCCCACGTTCTGGCGGTAGGCGGCGTAGGCGGTGCCCAGCACCGGCGGGCTGAGGTGGCGGGCCAGGGGCTGATGCCCGCCGTACTCGCCGGTGCTGAGCACGGGGTGGTGGCCGGCCAGCAGTACGCTGCGGGTTTTGGAATCGTCGAGCACGTCCTGGAGCTGTTCCCGGAACTCCTCCTGGGTCAGGGTTTTGCAGTCGGTGTCGGGCGCTTCGGGCCGGTCGAAGGGGTGCGTAAACCAGGGCGTGTTCAGGGCCACCAGGCGCAAGCCGGGGCCGAGGTCCACGACTTCGGGGCCGGGGCAGCCGTTGCTGGGCACAAAGGCGTTTTGGCCGGGCAGCCGGGCTTCAATGTACTTTTCGAGGCGGCGCACGGCCTTCAGGCCGGTGCGGCCCGAGTTGGCCCAGTCCTTGTCGCCGGGCAGGAAGTATATTTTGCCCTGGGGCAGGCCCTGCACCAGGGCCAGCAGCGCGTCAATCCGTGCTTTCTGGGCCGGGGCCAGGGCCGTGTCGGGGCCGGCGGCCAGGCCCTCGTTGGCTACGATGTCGCCCAAATGCACGACGGTAAACGGTCCGGTTTGGGCCTCCAGCACCCGGCGCAACGCTTGCAGTCGGGCGGGCGGCAAGGCCGTTTGGGCAGTGTTGCCGAGGAGAAAAACCGTGTGGACGGCAGCAGTGGGTTGGGCCTGGGCAGCGGAGGCCAGCAGCAAAGGTGCCAGCAGCAAGCGGTAGGGAAGAAACATAGGAGGAGTTCAGCCCCGTTCTTACGTAAATTTTTGGAGAAGAACCACCGACGGGTTTTCATGCCCCGCAAACAGGGGTCAGCCAATGCCCGGCCCCTGAACCCTTAGCTGCTCCAGTGGCGAACCAACGCGGCCAACGCCGCCCGAAGCGCCTCTTGCAGCAGCCAGCGCCAAAAATCGGTGCTGGCCCTGGCAGGTTTTTCACGAAGCACAACTTTTCGTTGTACCTTCGCGGCACGTTTTCTCCTCATGACGATGGGAGTTAGGTGTGCAACCACCTGCTTCCCGAAGCCTTCGGTGTGCCAACACCGGGGGCTTCACCTTTTCAGGGGTAGCCGTGTGGTGAGGTGAAAATAACCGTGCGGTAGGGCGAAGGTAGGGTAGGGGCGTTTTTCACCGCCCCGCCTCACCCTCGCCCAGCAACTCGGCCAGCACCCTGGGCACGCCCGTGCTCGCGGCCTCGGCCACGTAGCGCACCCCGCGCCGGTTGGCCTCGGGCTGGTGGGGGTCGATGACGTACACCGGGCAGCCGGCCGGGGCGTAGTGCAGCAGCCC
Organism: Hymenobacter sp.; assembly: GCA_025362615.1. Lineage (GTDB taxonomy): Bacteria > Bacteroidota > Bacteroidia > Cytophagales > Hymenobacteraceae > Hymenobacter. The sequence continues at coordinate 4,141 of JANYFQ010000697.1, forward strand.
GGCCGCCGGGTACACCTGCAACGACGTGCCCACGACGAGCAGCGCGTCGGCCGTTTCCACGAGTTCGGCCGCGTCCTCAATCAGTGGCACCTGCTCGCCAAACCACACGATGTGGGGGCGGAGCTGTCCGCCGTCGGCGGCCAAATCGCCGATTTCAATGTCGCCGGGGCAGTCGAAGGCGGCGGTGGCGTTGCGCACCGAGCGCATTTGGTTCAGCATTCCGTGCAGGTGCAGCACGTGGGTCGAGCCGGCGCGCTCGTGCAGGTCGTCCACGTTTTGGGTGATGATGCGCACCTGCCAGCCGGGTTGGGCCTCGAAGGCGGCCAGGGCGGCGTGGGCGGCGTTGGGGAGCACGGCGCGGGCCTGCCGGCGGCGCTGGTTGTAAAAATCGAGCACCAGCGCCGGGTTGCGGGCAAAGCCCTCGGGCGAGGCCACGTCCTCGACCCGGTGGTCTTCCCAGAGTCCGTTGGTGTCGCGGAACGTGCGGATGCCGGACTCGGCCGACACGCCGGCCCCGGTAAGTACGACGAGGGTTTTCAGGGGTTGGTTCATGCCCGCGAAGATACGGCCGGGCGGGGCTGAGGCCCGCCAGCAGCGGCCAAAAAACTCTCCCCGGCGCGGCCACTCCCGCTAACGTCCGGCACCGCGAAACTGGGCCGGCTCGGCAAATGCGGAGCTAACCCACTCCCGAACCGGGCGCGGGCGGCTTTAGGGTGGGGGGCGCATCCGTGCCGGGGTAGTACATTCGATTCCTGGTTCAGCTACTCGACTGCTTCCGCTGCCGCTGCTGATGGAGCCTAATTTGTTCACCATGAAAAGCCTGCACACCACCGAACCCGCGCAGTACCCCGCTTTCTGGAACGAGGAATGGCTACAGCGGGCCATTGACGAACTCAACACCCGCAAAATGTCGCCGGAAGAGCGGGCCACGTTTGCCCGCATCACGGCCGCCAACGCCGAGGCCGTGAACGCCGAGCGCCGCCGCGTGGCGCAGGTAGTGGCCAATGCCCTGCGCCGGGGCAAACTCACCATTGAAGAAATTGCCGAAGACAATGAGGTAGCGGTGGATTTTGTGCGGAGCGTTCAGGCTGAGTTGGAGAAGGAGTGAGTTTCGGGTTGGTGGCTTGCGCCGAAACATTTTACCGCCGCACCAGATGGCGCAAAGTGGGGCAGCACGGCAAGGGCGAGGTGAAGTTTGAGATGGGGGCGGGAGAGTGGCCTATTGCTTCTGTTTACGTCTCAGAGGAGATTTTTGAAAATGGAAAAAACAGCTAACATTCTAAAAACAGTCTTACTGACAACGCTCCTGTCAACCGGGTTTCACTGTAATGCACAGTACAAAAAAGACTCGCTCGAATTGCAGGTTGATAGTTTGACTACGGCGTTGCGTAGGCAAGGAGTAGACACAATTTGTGTTTACAGAAGCTATTGCGTAGGGTGTAGAGGAGGCCGAATTGCAGACAACTCACCTTGTGCGCCAAAAGGCTTTCTTATTCCAACGTACATTTTTTGGAAATCACACGCTAGAACCTGTGTTGCATATCGGGACAATTGCACTAGGAGGGCGACTGTTGGTGTTTCAAAAAATCTTTTCTGGGATTATCTAACAAATCACAAAGCGGAAATCAAGAAAGGCGAAATCAAAGCCTTCACGGTGGTGGATAAAAAGGTGGACAATGGTATGCCTCACAGTTGGACACGCGACCATGGTATGCATTACAGTTATGTTTTTTACATACAAAACGACACCGTACACCATTACATTAATGCGTTTGATGTGCAACGAGAAAAGAAATTCCAGAAAAAAAAGTCAAGAAATGTTTACTATAAACAAAACACTTCCAGCCCGATTTGGAAGGTAGTTAAGCAATTAGAAGAAGCAGTCTTAGAAGCAGAAAACAAGGGTTTTCCTGCGCGTTACTAAACTTGCAATTCCCTGACGACTTCGCACATTTATGAAATACAAAGCCCTACTTCTGGCATTCTTCTTTTCGCTCACCTCCCACGCCCAAACCCTCCACTCCCCCAACCACAAGCTCACCCTGCGCTTCGCCCTCAGCCCCAGCGGCGAGCCGACCTATCAGCTGAACTACGGCGCGAAGCCCGTGGTGCAGCCCAGCCGGCTGGCGGTGCTGCTCAAAGACGCGCCGGGGTTTGCCCAGGGCTTTGCGGTGGCGCGGGTGGACAGCAGCCGGTACGACGACACCTGGACCCCGGTGTGGGGCGAGGTGAAGCAAATCCGCAACCACTACCAGGAGCTGGCCGTGACCTTGCAGCAGCCGGCCGTGCAAAACCGGCAGCTGGTGCTGCGCTTCCGCTTGTTTGATGACGGGCTGGGGTTTCGGTATGAGTTTCCGGAGCAGGCCAACCTGAAGTATTTCACGGTGTCGGACGAGCGCACCGAGTTCAACCTCGCCGCCGACCACAAGGCGTTCTGGATTCGGGGCGATTACGACACCAACGAATACCTATACTCGACCACCAAGCTGAGCGAAGTGGGGGCGGCCAGCTACAAGGTCACGCCCGAAATCAGC
>JANYFQ010000703.1 GCA_025362615.1 Hymenobacter sp.
CGAGGTCGTTAGCTCGTCAAACGCCGGCGCAACGCGGTGGCGTTGCCCTGGGGTAGTTGGTCTGAGTTTTTTAAGTGCCATTACTAGCTGTTGCTTTTGCGGCGAGAGAAATTAGTGTCAGTATCAAATAGTGAGTAGGTAGTAGAAAGAACCGCGCTGAGTTCTCAACTCAACTCTTTCTACTTTCTACTCTGTACTAACTACTAAATTAAAGATTGGCGTAAAAATCAATGACATCGCCCTCTTTCAGGGTAACGATGGCTTTTTTGCCGTGGGCACGACGGCCGGAAACCGCGCCGCCCTTCATCGAGCGCGACTTGATTTTACCGTTCGTGCGCATCGTGTTGATGTCGGTAATCGTGACCCCGTACAGGGCTTCAATATCCTTCTTGATTTGCACTTTGTTGGCGGTGCGCTCCACTTCAAACGTGTAGCGGCCCGCGCCTTGCAGGCCGTTGGCCTTTTCGGTGATAATCGGACGTTTTAGCGTGCTCATGTTATTCGGCGGTGCTATAGAGTTGGTGGAGCGAGGCCAGGCCGTCTTCCGAAATCAGCAGCGTGTCGGTGTTGAGCAGGTCGTGAGTATTTAGGGCGATGGGCGTGGCAACGCTCACTTTCTGAATGTTACGGGCGCTCAACAGCACGTTTTTGTCAGCCTCGGCGGTGAGGAAGAGCGTCTTCTTGCCGTTGTTGAGGTTGAGGCTGGTCAGGATGGCCAAGAAGTCCTTGGTACGGGGGGCACTCATGCTGATGTTTTCCACCAGGGCCACTTTCCCGTCCTTCGCCAGGCTGGCCAGCGCCGAAAGGCGGGCCACGCGCTTGGTCTTCTTGTTCAACTTGAAGCTGTAGTCGCGCGGCTCGGGGCCGAAAATGCGGCCACCGCCCACGAACACACCCGACTTCATGCTGCCGGCGCGGGCACCGCCCGTACCTTTTTGCTTCTTCACCTTCTTGGTGGTGCGGTTGATTTCGGCGCGTTGCTTGGCTTTGTGCGTACCCTGGCGCTGGTTGGCCAGGTACTGCTTCACGTCGAGCCACATGACGTGCTCGTTCACCTCGTGGCCGAATACGGCTTCGGGAAGGGTGGCCGTGCGGCCGGTGTCCTCGCCCTTGATGTTATAGATTGCGATTTCCATGGTCGTCAGCGATTTATTTCTCCAGTACCACGTAGCCGTTCTTGTGGCCGGGCACCGAGCCGCTCACCACAATCAGGTTTTTTTCGGCCACCACGCGCAGCACCTTCAGGTTCTGCACCTTCACGCGGTCGGTGCCCATGCGGCCACCCATGCGCATTCCCTTGAACACGCGCGAAGGCCACGAGCAAGCCCCAATGGAACCCGGGTGACGCAGGCGGTTGTGCTGCCCGTGGGTCTGCCCGCCAACGCCCTGGAAGTTGTAACGCTTCACAACGCCCTGAAAACCTTTGCCTTTGGAAGTACCTACCACGTCCACAAACTCGCCTTCCTCAAAAAGAGTAGCGTCGATGACGGCACCAGCGGCGTAGGTGGATTCGGCGTCAAGCCGGAACTCGATGACCTTTTTCTTGGGCGTGGTGCCCGCTTTGGCGAAGTGACCGGCCAATGCTTTGGTGGTGTTCTTCGCTTTTTTCTCGCCGTATCCGATTTGGATGGCGGTGTAGCCGTCGTTGGCTTTGGTCTTGACTTGCGTCACCACACACGGACCCGCTTCGATGAGCGTGCAGGGAATGTTCTTCCCATCCGGCGTGAAGAGGCTTGTCATCCCGATTTTCTTACCGATGATGCCAGGCATTCTGTGGAGATTTATGAATACAAAAAGAAAACACCCGAGCGGTGTTTTCACAAACGGAGTGCAAAGCTACGGCTTTCAGCCGGCATTTCCCAACCGTGGGCCGGAAATATTTTCCAGCTGAGGCGGTTAGCCTCCGTCAGCAAGCAATAAAAAGTCATCAGGCGGGCCGCCAGTGCGCGTCTTCATCCGCCGCTGGCAGCGAACCTTGCAGTGCCAGCAGTAGGAAAAACACCGCGAACGCCACGCCGATTTGCGTTTCCAGGGTGTATTCGACCAGAAATGACAGCGCCAAGCTCACGTACTGGGCCAGCAGCAGCGGCGCGTGTCGCGCCCGTGCCCACCACCACGGGTAAAACAACCCGCCGCAGAACACGAGCAGCCCCACCGCTCCGTAAGCGGCCAAGTTGTAGATGTACTGGTTGTGCGGCAAAATCTGCCCGCTTCGCCCGATGGCGGGGTATAGCGCCGCGTAGCGACCCGACATTTCCGCCTGCAAATCCGGCTTGCCGACCCCAAATAACGGGTTGTCGCGCCACAGCGCGAAGGCCGTCTGGTACGAGTACACGCGGGCCACGATGGAGTAACGGTTAGCCTCTTTGGTGTCGTTCACCTTACAAACGTCTTCTTGGGTATTGTAGAACTTGTTGCGAAACGTAGGGAAAGCCACAAAACACACCACCGGCAATAGCAGCAACCCAAACAGCAACCCAATCGCCTGCCTCCGCCGTTGTTTCGCAAACCATAACCAGCTCGCTACCAAGAATCCCAGTGCATAAAATGTCATCAATCCGCTTCGTACAGCTAATAGGTGGAGGAACAACGTCAGTAGCCCAACGGCAGTCAGTAGCCACGGCCGCCACTGCGCCCCCACAGCCCGGTGCCAAAGCAGCGCCGCGCCCGCTGCTGCGGCCAACGTCACGAGTAAGCTCAGGCGGATGTGGTCCGGCTCGGTCGGCATCACCTGTGATTGCAGGTAGAGTTGGTTGATGACCGCCGCGTGGGCCAGGTAGTTGGCTGTGGCCCCAGCGGCGGCAACCAGCGTCGCGCCTACAAACAAGCCCCACAGCCCCCGCAAGTGCGGACCGGGCAACGGCGGCAAGAGCCAGAACGCGAATGGCAGCAGCAGAAATGGCAGTTGCATCACTAAATCGAGGCCATAGTCGGGCCAGTGCCGTGCCTCAGTCTGCAGCCCTGAGCTGAGGTGCAGGCCGAAAACCAGCGCAACAGCGGCAAAAACCGGCCAGCGCCCCGCGTTGCCCACCCGCCGATGTACGGCCGCGTACACCAGCCCCGTCAGCGTTAGGCCCGCCATGCCAATGCTGGGCAAAGTCCGAAACCAGTTGGCCACGAAGATGCCAACGATGACGCAGCCGCAAAAAAAGGTGGCCGCCGCCTGAAGCCGGCGCAGCGTCAGAAAATTATTCATTAGCCAAAGGATGGACGGGAGCAAGTTCGCACGAAAAAGCCCCACCGCAACGAATTGCAGTGGGGCTTCGGCTGCTGAAGAGTTTTCCTCAGACTTTGATTTCCACGTCCACGCCGCTCGGCAATTCGAGCTTCATGAGGGCGTCCACGGTCTTGCTCGAAGTCGAGAAGATGTCCACAAGGCGCTTGTAGGTGCAGAGCTGGAATTGCTCCCGGCTCTTCTTGTTCACGTGGGGCGAGCGCAGCACAGTGAACTTCTCCTTTTGCGTCGGCAGCGGGATGGGGCCGCTCACGATGGCACCGGTGGCCTTCACAGCCTTCACGATTTTCTCGGCCGACTTGTCCACGAGGTTGTGGTCGTAGCTTTTCAGCTTAATGCGAATTTTCTGGTTCATTGGGGTTGGTGGGGGCCGATTGCCCCCGTTAGAAAAGCTTACTTACCTCCTTTTACTTTGGCAATAATGGCATCGGCCATGTTGGTGGGCACCTGCTCGTAGTGCGAGAACGTGAGCGAAGCCGAAGCCCGACCCGACGAAATCGTGCGGAGCGCCGTCACGTAGCCGAACAGTTCCGACAGCGGCACGTCGGCCTTGATGAGCTGGGCACCGCCTTTGGTGTCCATGCCTTTCATCAAGCCACGCCGGCGGTTTAAGTCGCCGGTTACGGGACCGGTGTACTCGTCGGGGCACACCACCTCCACGCTCATGATGGGCTCCAACAATTTGGGGCCAGCCTTGCGGGCAGCTTCGCGGAAACCACCGCGAGCGGCGAGTTCGAACGAGAGCGCATCGGAGTCCACGTCGTGGAACGAGCCGTGGTAGAGTTTCACCTTCATGCCCTCAATCGGGAAACCGGCGAGCGGGCCTTGCTTCATCGCTTCCTCAAAGCCCTTCTGGATGGGGGCAATGAACTCGCGCGGGATGACGCCGCCCACGATGGCGTTGTCGAACTCGAAGCCCGGCTTTTCCGGCTCCGTTTCCTTCGGGCCAAGCTCAAACAGGATGTCGCCGAACTTGCCCCGGCCACCGGTTTGCTTTTTGTAGGTTTCGCGATGGTCTACCACTTTGGTCAAAATCTCCTTGTAGGCCACTTGCGGGGCACCTTGGTTGATTTCGACCTTGAACTCGCGGCGCATCCGGTCAATGATGATTTCGAGGTGTAACTCGCCCATGCCGCGCAACACCGTCTGGCCCGTTTCGGGGTCGGTGTTCACCTTCAGGGTCGGGTCTTCCTCGATGAGCTTGGCGATGGCCATGCCCATCTTGTCCACGTCGGCTTGCGTCTTCGGCTCGATGGCGTAGCCGATAACCGGCTCGGGGAACGACATGGATTCCAGCACGATGGGGTTCTTCTCATCGGTGAGGGTGTCGCCCGTCTTGATGTCCTTAAAGCCCACGCCAGCGGCGATGTCGCCGGCCTGAATCCGGTCAATCGGGTTCTGCTTGTTGGAGTGCATCTGCATCAGGCGCGAGATGCGCTCCTTCTTGCCGGTGCGGTTGTTGAGCACATACGAACCCGAATCCAGCACCCCGCTGTAGCAGCGGAAGAAGCACAAGCGGCCCACGAACGGGTCGGTCGCAATCTTGAACGCCAGGGCCGTGAACGGCTCCGTGTTGTCGGGGTGACGCTCGATTTCCTCGCCCGTATCCGGGTGCGTCCCGATAACGGCGGGCATATCCAGCGGCGACGGCAGGTAGGCCATCACGGCATCCAGCATCGTCTGCACGCCCTTGTTCTTGAAGGCCGAGCCGCACAGCACCGGCGAGAACTTCATGTCAATCACCGCTTGGCGGATGACGACCATCATTTCTTCCTTGGTGATGGAATCGGGGTTGTCGAAGAACTTCTCGAGCAGCGCGTCGTCGTATTCGGCCACGCTCTCGACGAGCTTCTGCCGCCATTCGGCCACGGTTTCCACGAGGTCTTCGGGCACCGGAATTTCGTCGTACGACTTGCCTTCGGTGGCATCGTCCCACACGATAGCCTTACCCGTGAGCAAGTCCACGGCACCGCGGAACGATTCCTCAGCCCCAATCGGGATTTGCAGCGGAATGGGGTTGGCCCCCAATTTCTCCTTGATTTCGGTGACGGCCTTAAAGAAGTCGGCCCCGGCCCGGTCCATCTTGTTCACGAAGCAGATGCGCGGCACCTTGTACTTGTCGGCCTGCCGCCACACCGTTTCCGACTGCGGCTCGACGCCCGACACGGCGCAGAACAGGGCCACGGCCCCGTCCAACACCCGCAGCGAACGCTCCACTTCCACCGTGAAGTCCACGTGGCCGGGGGTGTCAATCAGGTTGATTTTGTACTGCTTTGTCGCGTCAATCGGGTCGCCCTTGGTATCGGTCGGGTAGTTCCAGAAGGTAGTCGTGGCAGCCGACGTAATCGTAATGCCGCGCTCCTGCTCCTGCTCCATCCAGTCCATCGTCGCCGCCCCGTCGTGGACTTC